>JAEZJH010000208.1 GCA_023436385.1 Pseudomonadota bacterium | reverse complement strand
CGGGGAACCGCCAGGTCTGGCCCGGGCCGCCCTGCGGGCGGCGCTCGCGGTGGCCGGCACCTTCGCCTGCTTCGCCGGTCCGCTCTCCGCGCTCCTCGACGGGGAGGGCAGGGCGCTCCACGACAAGCTGGCCGGCACGGTGGTGATGGCCGACCGGTAGCCGCCGAGCGAAGCGGCCGGGCGAGCGCGGGCGAGGTCCCGCGCTCCCACGCGAACGCCCTGCGGTCCGGGAGCCGGCCGCGGGCCTCCGCGGTCAGCCGTACGCCGCGCGGTAGTCGATCTCGTCCTCGTCCGATTCCGGGCGGGACCGGCGATCGAGCTCGGCCTGCGAGAGGTAGCGGTCGATCGCCGCGAAGAGCTCCTTCGCCGGCTCGATCCGCATCGCCTCCGAGCGGAACGCCGCGGCGCCCACCAGGCCGCGGCAGTACCAACCCAGGTGCTTGCGGAACTGGTGCACCGCCCGCCGCTCGTCCGCGCAGAAGGCGAGGTGGCTCTCGAAGTGGGCGAGGACCAGGTCCCGGCGCTCCTCCCGGGTCGGCGGCGGTCCGCCCTCCAGCTCCCGGAAGAGCCATGGATTGCCCAGGGCCCCCCGGCCGATCATCACCGCGTCGCAGCCGGTCTCGGCGAGCATCCGCCGCGCGTCGGCCACGGTGAGGCCGTCGCCGTTGCCGATCACCGGGACGCGGAGCGCCTCCTTGAGCGCCCGGATCAGCGACCAGTCCGCCTGGCCGGAGTAGCCCTGGGCCCGGGTCCGGGGGTGGAGGGCCACCGCCACGGCGCCGGCCTCCTCCAGGGCCCGGCCCACCTCCACCGCGTTGATGCTCTTCGCGTCGAGGCCGGCGCGGATCTTCGCGGTCACCGGGAGCCCGGTGGCCTCGCGGACCAGCCGCACCACCCGCGCCGCCCGCTCCGGATCGCAGAGGAGGGCCGCGCCGGCGCCGCTCTTGGTCACCTTCGGCACCGGGCAGCCCATGTTGATGTCGAGGATGTCGGCCCCGTGGGAGGCGGCCACCTTCGCCGCCTCGGCCATCACCTCCGGCTCGCCGCCGAAGAGCTGTACGGAGAAGGGCCGCTCGACCTCCGGGTCGTGCCGGAGATAGCGGAGCGTGCGGGCCGACGCCCGCATCAGCCCGTGGGCGGAGACCAGCTCGGTGGGACAGAGCGCCGCGCCCAGGCGGAAGGCGATGGTACGGAACGGCAGCTCGCTGATCCCGGCCATCGGGGCGAGGATCCAGCGGTTGGCCAGCTTGTGGGGCCCGATCTGCATGCGGGAGAAACCGTCCGGCCCCCGGGGGAAGTCCACGCGAGGCCCGTCGGGCGGTGCATGGGAGAGGATGGGGGTCCGCGCTCGGCGAGCGCCGCGGTTTCGTACCCGCACTCGAGGGCGACATGCAAGCCGGGGAGGGGGCGATCCTTCGCCCCCTCCCCGCGAACCGAGACCCGCCCTTCACGCCGCCGCCCGTCTCCGGCTCGGCGACGAACCTGGCGACCCGCCGGCTCGCCCACAACCGTCCGGTCGAGGGAGTGAGGAGAGCGTGCGCAACCGAGGCGAGGGCCTTTTTTCCGGTGTGCCTGCTACCGAGCAGTGGCTTCCGCCGCTCCCTTGAAGCACCCGGACGCGGGAGGGAAGCTCCGCGCCGCTGGACCCGGGGGCCCGGTTCTCGGCCGCCGGGCCGCGATTCCCCCGCGCCGGTTTCCCGCGCATCACGAGGTGACCCATGCCCCGCAGGACCTCGCTCGCCATCGTCGCCGCCCTCGGCCTCTCGGCCTGCAAGGGCGAGTCGATGTCGGCCGCCGAGACCCCGAAGCCCGCGGCCCCGCCTGCCGCCACCCGGATCGACCCCGCCCACCTCTCGCTCTTCGGCGTGTTGCCCGCGGCGATCGAATCGAAGGACAACCCGATCACCGAGGAGAAGGATGCCCTCGCCCGGATGCTCTACTACGACACCCGGCTCTCCAAAAACCAGGACCTCTCCTGCAACAGCTGCCACGACCTGGCCACCTACGGTCACGACGGCAAGCGGGTGTCGCCGGGCCACAAGCAGCAGCTCGGGACCCGCAACTCGCCCACCGTCTACAACGCCGCCGCCCGCTTCGTGCAGTTCTGGGACGAACGGGCCGCCACCGTCGAGGAGCAGGCGCTGGGACCGCTCACCAATCCGGTGGAGATGGCCATGCCTTCCGAGGCCCACGTGGTCGCCACCCTGAAGAGCATCCCGGGCTACGTGGAGGCCTTCCGGAAGGTGTTCCCTGGGGAGAAGGACCCGATCACCCCGGCCAACCTCGGCAAGGCGATCGGCGCCTTCGAGCGGAAGCTCGTGACCCCGTCGAAGTGGGACCGGTACCTGGCCAACAAGGACGAGAGCTTGCTCACCGCCGACGAGAAGGCCGGCTTCACCAAGTTCGTGATGACCGGCTGCACCGCCTGCCACGCCGGCCCGCTGGTCGGCGGGATGATGTTCCAGAAGGCCGGCCTGGTGAAGCCCTGGCCGAGCCTCGCGGACGGCGGCCGCTTCGAGGTCACCAAGAACGAGGCCGACCGGATGATGTTCGCGGTGCCGACGCTCCGGAACATCGCCAAGACCGCGCCCTACTTCCACGACGGCTCGGTGCAGTCGCTCGAGGAGGCGGTGAAGATGATGGCCGAGTACAACCTGGGCCGGCAGCTCCCCGACGAGGACGTGAAGCAGATGGTCGCCTGGATGACCACGCTCACCGGCGACCTCCCCGCCGAGTTCATCGCCAGGCCCGCGCTGCCGCCTTCCGGCCCGAAGACCCCGAAGCCGGATCCGCGGTAAGCCGATCGCTGCCGCCATCTCGTGATTCCACGACGCCCGCTCCGGTTCGGCCGGGGCGGGCGTCGGTGTTTCGGGGCCCTCCCGGCAGGCCGGTGATCGGGCGCCAGAAAAGCGGAAGGCCCGCCGTGCCGGAGCACGACGGGCCTTCGCGTGGGTACGGGCCCGCGATGCCGCGGGCCCGCGCACCTTGTTGCTACTCGGGCTGCTCCACCGGAGCGGTCACGGTGAACGAGTGGGTCGTCGTCCCCAGCACCACGTTGCCGGCCGAGAAGTCGACCAGCTCCAGCTTCGTGGTGTACGCGCCGGCCTCCGGGGCGATGCTGAACGGGGTGGTGACCGGCCCGCCCTGGAGGATCGAGGCCGGGAAGCCGCCCGCCGGCCCGAACCAGGTCACGCCGCTCGCGTCCGTGGTGAACGAGTCGGTGAAGGTCGCGTGGTCGCCGACGCTCGCCGGGGTCTCGGAGTAGTAGGTGACGTAGTTCTCCGCCGGGGCGCCGTCCTTGGTGACGGTGATCCGCCAGCGGACCAGGTGGTCTGCCGGGTACGAGGGGTGGAGGCTCGCGGTGACGGTGAACCCGGTGCGGACCCCGGCCACCGCCGTCGCCGGCGCCTGGAACGTCGAGGTCACGGCGGCGCTCAGGGGCGCGACGATGACCTCGAAGGTGCCCTCGTCGACGATCCGGCTATTCGTCACGTCGCGCAGGGTGAGGGTGAGGTCGTAGTCACCGGCCCCGGCGATCACCACCTGGAACGGCATCGAATCGCCGCCCGGATCCTTCAGCGCCGTCTCCGCGGCGAGGAAGCCGCCGGCCGAACCGTGGTTGTAGATCGCCCGGCCGAACTCGTCGGTCTCGAGGTAGGCGAGCCAGGTGGCGGGGTCGGCCTCGATCTCGGCCGCGTCGCCGCCGTAGTAGTACGCCCGGGCGCCCTCGACCGGCAGGCCGGCGACGTCGGTGAGCGTGATCTCCCACTGGAGGTAGGCGTCGGCGGGGTACGTCGCCGGCATCGAGGCGGTCACCGTGACGTCGCCACGGTTGCCCTCGAGTAGCTCGTCGAGGCCGGTCGCCTCCATGGTCATGCACGCGATCGGGGTGTGCTTCATCCCCTCGAGCGGGTCGCAGGTGTCGACCGTGCACGGATTGTTGTCGTCCACGATTTCCAGGGCGACGTGCTTCAGGCCTGCGACCGGATCGCAGCTGTCGACGGTGCAGGCGTTGTTGTCGTCGACGACGACCGGCGTGTAAACGCCATTGCCGGTGGCCGGGTCGCAGGTGTCCGACGTGCACGCGTCCTCGTCGTCGAAGACCTTCGCGGTGTGCTTCGGACCGGTGACCGGGTCGCAGGTGTCGATGGTGCAGGGGTCGTCGTCGTCGTAGTCGATGGTGGTGTGGACGGCCTCGCCGGTGCTGGGGTCGCACGTATCGACGGTGCAGACGTCGTTGTCGTCGACCGGCTTCGCGGCGTGCTGCGGACCGGCGACCGGGTCGCAGGTGTCGATGGTGCAGGGGTTGTCGTCGTCGTAGTCGATGGTGGTGTTGACGGCCTCGCCGCTGACCGGGTCGCAGCTATCGACGGTGCAGACGTTGTTGTCGTCAACCACCTTCGGGGTGTTGTGCACGCCGGTGGCCGGGTCGCAGGTGTCGATGGTGCAGGGGTCGTCGTCGTCCGGATCGATCGGGGTGTTGATCACGCCCGTGGCGGGATCGCAGCTGTCGGTGGTGCAGGCGTCGTTGTCGTTCGGATCGATGGGGTCGTGCTTCGGGCCCTCGAGCGGGTCGCAGCTATCCGCGGTGCACGCGTCGCCATCGTCGATGTCGACGTCGGTCCGGGTGATCTCGCCCGTTGCCGGGTCGCAGACGTCGATCGTGCAGGCGTTGTGGTCGTCGATCTCCTCGAGCGGCGGATGGATGATGTTCGCCGTCTGGCCGACCACCTGGCAGATGTCCTGCGTGCACAGGTCCGTGTCGTAGAGGTTCGGCAGGTCGCCATGCGAGGGCTCGCCGGTCAGCGGATCGCAGGTGTCGAAGGTGCAGGGGTTGTTGTCGTCGATGTCGGCCCGGAGCGTGTTGCTGACCTCGCCGGTGCTGGGATCGCAGGTGTCCACCGTGCAGGCGTTGTTGTCGTCCACGGGCTTGTGGATGTTGGAGACGATGCCGGTGACCGGATCGCAGGAGTCGGCGGTGCATTCGCTTCCGTCGGAGACGTTGACGGGCCGGTTGGAGACGATGCCGGTGACCGGGTCGCAGCTGTCGACGGTGCAGTGGTCGCCGTCGTTGATCTGCTTCGGCGTGTTGCTCACCTGGCCGGTGGCCGGGTTGCAGGCGTCGACGGTGCAGGGGTTGCCGTCGTCGATGGTCACCGAGAGGTGGTTGATCTGACCCGTGGCCGGATTGCAGATGTCGACGGTGCAGAGGTTGCCGTCGTCCACGTCCACCGGCTCGTGCTTGATGGTGCCGCCGGTGGTCGGGTCGCAGGTGTCGATGGTGCAGAGGTCGCCGTCCTCGATGTCCATCAGCGTGTGGATGATCTCGCCCGTGGACCGATCGCACATGTCGTCGGTGCATGGGTTGCTGTCGCTCACGTCCTTCGGGGTGTGGGAGACGCCGAGGGTCGCGTTGCAGGAGTCGATGGTGCAGGGATCCAGGTCGTCGTAGTCCTCCGGCGTCAGGGGCCGGTTGATCACCCCCTCGTCGGGATCGCAGGAGTCGACGGTGCAGGCGTCGTTGTCGTCGGGGTTGATCGGGCGGTGCTGGATCCCCAGCACCATGTCGCAGACATCCTCGGTGCACGCGTTGTTGTCGTCGAGCTCGCGGTCGGGAATGGGCCGGTTCACACATTCGCCGAGCTCGCAGGCGTCCCGGGTGCAGGCGTTGGCGTCGTCGCAGTCCGTGTCACGGCTGCACGCTGGTTCCTCGCCTCCCGTACCACCGGTGCCGCCGGTGCCGCCGGTGCCACCCGAGCCACCGGGGGCCGGGTCCTTGGGATCGTTGCTGCTGCCGCACGCCGTCAAGCTGAGCGCGAGCAGGGACAGAACAAAAAACCGCCACAACATGGGCTGGCTCCTGGTCCGGACAGACGAAAAACTGACCCGAGTGGGCTAAAACTGGGAAAACGCTGTCATCGGTAGCAGGAACGGCCCGTCAGGGAAAGGGGTGCGCTAGCGAACGGAACTCCACCGGTGCACCCCGATTGTTCTCGGTTAGACACTTGGCGGCGGACGCTGAACGAATTGGCGGTGTTCCGGGGCGAGACGGGGGACGAAGTCGCGCTGCCAAATCCGAATCATTGCGGTGAACAGCGACCCCACCAGGGGCCCGACGAGGACTCCAATCGGCCCAAAAGCCGTCAATCCCCCGAAAAGGGTGAGGAAGACCAGTAGTGGATGAAGCTGCATCTTCCCCTTGGCCAGGAGCGGCCGGATGACGTTGTCGACCGATCCGATCACCAGGAGCCCCCAGGCGGCCAGGAAGAGGCCGGCCAGCGGGCGACCGGAGAGCGCCAGGACCACCGCTGCGGGAACCCAGACCAGCCCGGTTCCCAGCAGGGGGACGAAGGAAAAGAAGGCCATCAGCCCCGCCCAGACCAGGGGCTGGGGTAGCCCGACCAGGACGAAGCCGAGGGCCCCGAGGAGCCCCTGGGCCAGCGCGGTGACGGCGTTGACGTAGACCATGGCATACGAGACGTTTCGGAATTCGCGAAAGAACTCGCGCTCGTATCGGCTCTCGAGGGGCGAGAGCCGCATCGCCTTCACCACGATCCGCGGCCCGTCGACGAACAGGTAGAAGATGGTGACCACGGTGAGGAAGGCGTCGACGCCGACCGCCGCCGCCGCTCCCACCACCTGGCCGACTTGGCTCGTCAGCCAGGCCGCGCCGGCGCTGGCCGCCTCCGCGAGACGGGCCCCGAGTCCCAGCTCTCCCAGCCGGTCCACCCAGGGTTCGAGCCGCGCCGGCACCCGCCCGCGGAGCAGCCCCTCGAGCCCCCCGGGCCCGAGGTACTCGCCGATGCGGCGGAGCAACTCCGCCCCCTCCACCACCAGGAAGAAACCGACCACCGCGGCGGGGATCAGCACGGCGAGGAGCACCACCCCGGTGGAGATGGTCGCCGCCAGGCGCCGGCGGCCCCGGAGCCGCCGCACCAGCCTCTCGTTGGCGCCGCCGAAGAGCACCACGATGAAGAGGCCGATCAGCACCGGCATCAGGAACGGCGCGACGACCCGGTAGAACAGCACCAGGGTCAACAGGAAGGCCGCGGCAAAGGCCGCATCCGACCACCGGGTCGCACCGCGCGTCGCCACCCGGTCATCCTAACGGCTTTCGGTCCCGGTTGCCCGCGGCGCCGGAGTACACCTCTCGACGCTCCGGCCGGCGTCGTTGACCCTCGCCGGGTCCGCCCTTAGCGTCCCCGGTTCGTGCGGAGAGTCCTCCTCTTCCTCTCCGCCCTGGGGGAAATCCGGATGTCGCCCAAGACCCTCGCCGCCCCGGCGGCCATGGCCCGCCCCGACGACGCGGAGGCCGCCCGGGAGCGGCTCGCCGAGCTGAACCGCCAGGCCGAGCTGGGTGGCGGGGAAGAGCGGATCGAGAAGCAGCACGAGGCCGGCAAGCTCACCGCCCGGGAGCGGATCGACCTCCTCCTCGATCCGGGCTCCTTCCTGGAGATCGACAAGTTCGTCACCCACCGGTGCATCGACTTCGGGATGGACGAGAAGAAGATCCTCGGCGACGGCGTGGTGGTGGGGGCCGGGACGATCGAGGGCCGGCAGGTCTTTGTCTTCGCCCAGGACTTCACCGTCTTCGGCGGGTCGCTCTCCGGCGCCTACGCCCGGAAGATCTGCAAGGTGATGGATCTCGCCCTGGAGGTCGGGGCCCCGGTGATCGGGCTCAACGACTCGGGCGGCGCCCGGATCCAGGAGGGCGTGGAGAGCCTCGCCGGCTACGCGGAGATCTTCTGGCGGAACGTGCAGGGATCCGGGGTGATCCCGCAGATCAGCCTGATCCTCGGGCCGTGCGCGGGCGGGGCGGTCTACAGCCCGGCGATGACCGACTTCATCGTCATGGCCAAGGACACCTCCTACATGTTCATCACCGGCCCGGAGGTGATCCGGACGGTGACGCACGAGGAGGTGACCAAGGAGGCCCTGGGCGGCGCCCTGGCCCACAACGCCCGGAGCGGCGTGGCCCACTTCGCAGCGGACGACGAGCCGTCGGCGATCCGGCTCACCCGCGAGCTCCTCTCCTACCTCCCCTCGAACAACGCGGAGGACCCGCCGGTCGTCCCCTGCGACGACGACCCCTTCCGCGAGGACGCGGAGCTGAAGGCGTTGGTGCCGGCCAATCCGAACCGCCCCTACGACATGAAGGAGGTGATCCGGTCGGTGGTCGACGACCACCACTTCTTCGAGGTCCAGGAGCACTTCGGGAAGAACCTGATCACCGGCTTCGCCCGGCTGAACGGCCGCAGCGTCGGCATCGTCGCCAACCAGCCGGCGGTCCTCGCCGGTGTCCTCGACATCGACGGCTCGACCAAGGGCGCCCGCTTCGTCCGCTTCTGCGACGCCTTCAACCTGCCGCTGGTCACCTTCGTCGACGTCCCCGGCTTCCTCCCCGGGACCTCGCAGGAGTGGGGCGGGATCATCCGACACGGGGCCAAGCTCCTCTACGCCTTCGCGGAGGCGACGGTTCCGAAGATCACCGTGATCACCCGCAAGGCCTACGGCGGCGCCTACGACGTGATGGCCTCGAAGCACGTCCGGGCCGACATGAACTTCGCCTGGCCGACCGCGGAGATCGCGGTGATGGGGCCGGAGGGCGCGGTGGGGATCATCTTTCGGGACGAGCTCAAGGGGGCGAAGGACCCGGCCGTGGAGAAGGAGCGGCTGGTGGCCCACTACCGGGAGAAGTTTGCCAATCCCTACAAGGCCGCCGAGCTGGGCTACGTCGACGAGGTGATCCTCCCGGAGCAGACCCGCGGAAAGCTGGTGCGCGCCCTGGAGATGCTGAAGTACAAGAGAGCGGAGTCTCCACCCAAGAAACACGGGAACATTCCGCTGTGAAAACTTCGCTCCGCGCCTTCCTGCCCCTGGTTGCCGCCCTCGCCCTCGCCGCCTGCGACGGGGAGGATGGCGGTAACTCGATCTCCGGTACCTTCGACGGCGATGAGGTCGACGGTCCGGTCGATGCCACCGCGATCCTGGACAACCAGTTCCTGGACGTGATCCTCACCACGCAGATCCGGGTGGCGGATCCGAAGGACGGGAGCGAGCTCCGGTTGACGATCAGCGTCGACCTCTCGCGGGAGATTCGCCTCGGCGAGCCGCTCCCGGTCGGCACCGGCGGGGCGGTCTCCGCCACCGTGGTCCGGGCCGATCAGCCGCAGCGGTCGGGGGCCGGTACGGTCCAGTTCGACGTCCTCGACGCCGAGCCGGGCGGCACGGTGGCCGGGGATTTCGACCTCTCCTTCAACGCCGCGCGCCTCCGGGGCTCGTTCGACACGACCGTGGAGTAGGGGGCGGGGCGGTCGGCGGGGCGAGGGTGGCCGAGGCTACGGCTACGGCGACCGCTGTGGCTTGGGGGGCGAGTGTGGCCACGGCTACGGCTACGGCCACCGCTGTGGCTTGGGGGGGCGAGTGTGGCCACGGCTACGGCTACCGCTGTGGTCGGGGGGCTGCCACGGCCATCTGCCCTGCGGTCAGATGTCCGCTACGTCAAAGGCTGTCGCCTGAATGCCTTCGGCATTCAGGCGATTCAAGCGAGCATCTCCGGCGCCGGCTCCTCCGCGAACTGCCGCACCTCGTCCTCCCGGCCGATCACCCAGAAGCCCGAGCCCGGCATCTCGTCGAAGACGAAGGCCATCCGGTCGGCGGTGAAGTGGCCGGCGAACTCGTCCCAGCGGAGGACCGGGCCGCGGTCCAC
>JAEZJH010000202.1 GCA_023436385.1 Pseudomonadota bacterium | reverse complement strand
CCGCCACCCAGGACAGCTCGGCGCCGAGGGCGGCGACGGCGGCGGCGTCGGGGACGGGCTCCGGTTCGACGGCGCCGGTGGCCCCGAGGAGTAGCCGGTCGCCGAGGGCCAGTTGGGCGCGGCCGGCGAAGACCCGCGGCGAGAGCAGATCGGAGGCGAGGGCCTCGAGGCCCACCGGGCCCAGGTCGAGGTGGGCGAAGGCGCCGGCCCGCGGGTGGTCGGGATCGAGGGAGGGCCGGAGGCCGCCGACCACGCCGCCGCTCCCCAGCGTGAAGACGGGGACGCTGCCGGCGACGAACTGGAAGGGCTCCCCCTCGTCGCCCCAGGAGACCAGCCGGAGCACCGCGCCCAGGTCGGACAGCTCGTCGACGTCGGCGCGGCGGAGGGAGATATGGGAGGCGCCGTCGGTCTCCACCCGGCCGATCCGGAGCGGGCTCCCCAGCGCCACGGTCAGGTCCCGGTCGCGGTACTCGAGGCCCGGCTCGAACAGCGCGAGGACGGAGGTGTCGAACAGCTCGGCGCCGCTCTCGAAGAAGAGGAGCCAGCGGGAGTTCTCGGCGGCCTCGGCCCGGAGCGGCAGCGCGAGGAGGCCGACCAGGAGACCGGCGAAGACGACGGCCAGGACGCCGGCGCGGGATCGGGCCCGAACGATCGCCGCCGGCTCCGCCGCGCGAACCCGGAAGCGCCCGGCGGCCGATCGCTCGAGGAACACGCGCATCCGGGGAAGCTACCCCGGACCGGGCCGATCCCGCCATGCGGACCCTGTTGAAATCGAAAGGCGGTCCCCGTCGCCGGAGACCGCCTTCGGAAGACGGAAGACCCGCGCGCCGCTGGGCGCTACTTCACCGAGCGGAGCGTCACCGGCACGAACAGCACGCCGTCGCCGGAGGGGAGCGCCGGGCCGCCCAGCACCACCGAGCCCCCGGGCGCCAGCGACACCGTGGTGTCGACCACGCCCGGGATCGCCAGCTGCAGCCGGACCCGGCCGTCCTTGTCGACCTGCCGGAAGCCGACCCGGAGCTGCTTGCCCTCGGCCAGCTCCACCTGCGTGTTGCCCTTCAGCTCGACGGTGGCGTTCCGGGTGGCGAGGTGCCGGAAGGACCGGTAGGCGAAGTCGCCCATCTGCCGCTGGATCGGCGCGGCCTGTGGATCGGTGGGGCCCTCGGTCTTCGAGGCCCGGATCACCTCGACGGTGACGGTGGCCTGCTTCTCGGCGGCCCGGGCCTCGAGGGGGAGGCCGGCGGCGAGGCCCAGGGAAACGACGACGAGGAGGCGCAGGAGCGCACGGCGATCCGTGTTCATCGCGTTCTCACCGGACGTAAATGAGGGTGGTACCCGAGGCGGTGTTGAAGAGCATCGGCTCCCGGCCCTCGGGGGTACTGACGGAGACGACGGTGGCCAGCGGCCCCTCGAAACCGGCGAGCGGTTCGGTCTGGGGTTCGCCGTTGCCGACGAGGAGCGCCGGGGTGCCGACGGCGACGACCAGCACCGCGGCGGCGCCGGCGATCAGCGCCGGTCGGCGGTAGGCAAGCCACTCGGCGAGGACGACGCGGATCCGCTCCCGGAGCGGCGGCTTGTAGGGCGGGAGCCGGGAGACGACGCGTTCGGCGAAACCGGTGAAGTCGACCTCGTCGGCGGCCCGTTCGAGGACGCCCCGGACCGCGCCGGAGACGGCGGTCAGGTCGGCGAGGCGGGCGGCGACCTCCGGGTCCTCCGCGAGGGCCCGCTCGACCCGGGCGCGATCCTCCGGACCCAGCTCGTCGTCCAGGTACCCCGAGAGCAGCTCGTCTGGGATTCGCACGTCCATCCCGTTCCCCTGCCCGCGCCGTGGCGCCGGCCTAACCCTCGTCCTCGCCGAGTCCCTGCTCGGGCGAATCGCCGCCCAGGTACTCGCCGAGGATCCGCTGCATCTTCGCCCGCGCGTGGAAGAGCCGGCTCATCACCGTTCCCTTCGGGATCTTCAGCACGTGCGAGAGATCCTCGTAACTCATCCCCTCGACCTCCCGGAGCACCAGGATCTCCCGGTGCTTCTCCGGGATCTCGGCGAGGGCCGCCTCGATCTTCTCCGCCAGCTCGCGCCGCAGCGCCGACTTCTGCGGGTTGGTCCCGAGCCTCGTGCCCAGGATGCCCGCCCCGCCGGTGGGCTCTTCGTTCCCCCGGAAGGTCTCGTCGAACTCCACGCTCTCGCGCACGTTACGGGCGCGGATCCGGTCGATCGCCAGGTTGGCGGTGATCCGATAGATCCACGTGTAGAAGGAGGCGTCGCCCTTGAAGTGGTCCAAGTACTTGTGGACCTTCACGAACGCGTCCTGGGCGATGTCCATCGCCTCCTCCCGGTCCTTCACCATCCCGAACGCCACCGAGAAGACCCGCTTCTGGTAGCGCTCGACGAGGATCCGGAACGCCCGTTCGTCGCCCTCCTTGCATCGGTTCACCAGCGTCAGGTCGTCCAGTTCCAACCTGTCGGCTCCGTTGCCGGGTGATACGGGCGAGGGGCGGGAGAATTCATGGTCCCCAAAATTCGCGGAAAGGGACCGGGAGGACACGGGAGATCGGCGACGCTAGCACGCCGCCGGTCGACCCCGCAACCGCGAACCGCCCGGTCTCAAAGGACTTTTCGCGCGGGGTCGGGAAAATACGGCCCCGCCGCCCCCGGGGCGCTCCACCCGGCCGC
>JAEZJH010000520.1 GCA_023436385.1 Pseudomonadota bacterium | reverse complement strand
TCCACGGCATGGCCCAGCGGGGCGGCAGCGTGGTGAGCCAGGTCCGGTTCGGGACCAAGGTCCACTCGCCGCTGATCGCCGAGGGCGACGCCGATGTCCTCCTCGCCTTCGAGAAGGTGGAGGCGCTTCGCTACGCCCCGGTGGTCAAGCCCGAGGGCTTCATCATTTCCAACACCCAGGAGATCCCCTCCTCCACCGTCCTCGCCGGGCTCGACACCTACCCGAAGGACGTGGTCGAGCGGCTCCGGGCGATGACCGAGCGCCTGGTGCTGGTGCCGGGCGAGCAGATCGCCAAGGAGCTGGGCGCCCTCAAGGTCGTCAACGTGGTGCTCCTGGGCGTGCTCGCGCCGCTCCTCCCCATCGCCCCCGAGGCCTGGGAGAAGGCGATCCACACCCGCCTGGCGGGCAAGAAGGTGGAGCTGAACCTCCAGGCCTTCGCCCGCGGTCGGACGCTCTTCGAGGAGGCGGTCCCCGCCTCGCTCCGGAAGTAGCGATGGAACCGATCCGGAACTTCGACGAGCTGCTCGCCCGGGCCCGGGCCACCGGCGGGGCGAAGACGCTGATCGTGCCCGCCGCGGAGGCCGACACCGCCCTCGGGGCGGCGGCGGAGGCGCGCCGCGAGGGGATCTGCCGGGTGATCCTGGTCGGCGACCGCGCCGGCCTGATCGCCCGCCTGGAGAAGCTGGGCGAGAAGGCCGCGGACTACGAGCTGGTCCACGAGCCCGACGACGTGGCGGCGGCGGCCCACGCCGTCTCCCGGGTCCGGGCCGGCGAGGCCCACGTGATCCTCAAGGGCCGCCTGAAGACCGGCGACCTGATGCGCGCGGTGCTGAACCGGGACACCGGGCTCCGCACCGGCAACCAGCTCTCCGACATGCTCCTCACCGAGGACCCGGTCGGCGAGGAGCGGCGCCTCCTCGGCCTCACCGACGGCGGCGTCAACGTCGCCCCGAACCTCGAGGGGAAGCTCGCCATCCTCAAGAACGCGGTGCGGGTGTTCCACCGGCTCGGCTTCGCGAAGCCGAAGGTGGCGCTCCTCTGCGCCGTCGAGGCGCCCACCGAGGCGCAGCCCCACACCCTCGAGGCGGCGAAGATCACCGAGCTGTTCCGGGCCGGCGCCATCCCCGGGCTCGACGAGTGCGAGGTCTACGGCCCCTTGGCCCTCGACAACGCCCTCTGGCCCTACGCCGCCAAGGTGAAGGGGATCGAGAGCCCGGTCGGCGGCCACGCCGACATCCTGCTGCTCCCGTCGATCGAGGCCGGCAACGTCCTCGGCAAGGCCTTCACCTACTTCGCCAAGAAGCCGGTGGGCCACGTGATCGAGGGCGCCCGGGCTCCGGTGCTGATCCCGTCCCGGGTGGAGAGCGCCCAGGACAAGCTCCTCTCCATCGCCATGGGTGTCCTCTCCGCGAGCTGAGGCTCGCCCACGGAGTCCGCATGTCGTTCCTGGTCCTGGCCGTCAATCCCGGCTCGACCTCGACCAAGGTGGCGCTCTTCCGCGACGAGCAGGTCGTCCGGGAGGCCAACCTGAAGCACGAGGACGCCGAGCTCGCCCCCTACCCCCGCATCTTCGACCAGCTCCCGCTCCGCGCCGCGGCGGTGGACCGGCTCCTCGCCGAGGCCGGGGTGAAGCGCGGCGAGCTGTCGGCGGTGGTGGGCCGCGGCGGGCTCCTGAAGCCCCTCGCCTCCGGCACCTACGCGGTCGACGCGGCGATGCTCGCCGACCTCGAGGCGGCGAAGCGCGGCGAGCACGCCTCCAACCTGGGCGGCGCCATCGCCCAGACCCTCGCCGCCGAGCACGGCTGCCCGGCCTTCATCGTCGACCCGGTCTCCGTCGACGAGATGGAGCCGGTGGCCCGCCTCTCCGGCGTCGACGGGATCGAGCGGCAGAGCCGCTCCCACGCCCTCAACATGAAGGCGGTGGCCAAGCGCCACGCCAAGGCCGTCGGCAAGCCCTACCCGGAGCTGCGGCTGATCCTGGCGCACCTGGGCTCGGGCGTCTCCGTCTCCGCCCACCGCGGCGGGCGGATGATCGACGTGATCAACCCGCAGGACGAGGGCGCCTTCTCGCCCGATCGCGCCGGCGGCATCCCCGCCACCCAGCTGATCGACCTCTGCTTCCGCGAGGGCGCCACGCCCAAGAGCGTCCGCCGGATCCTCTTCGGCGACGGCGGCCTCTACTCGTACCTGCAGACCCGCGACGCCCGCGACGTGGTGAAGCGGGCGGAGGCCGGCGAGGAGAAGGCGCGGCTGGTCCTCGAGGCGATGTCGTACCAGGTGTCGAAGTGCATCGGCGAGATGGCCACCGTGCTCCACGGCCAGGTCGACGGGATCCTCCTCACCGGCGGCATGGCCTACAACGCGCCGGTGGTCGGGCCGATCCGGAGCCGCGTCGAGTGGATCGCCCCGGTGCACGTCTACCCGGGCGAGGACGAGCTGCAGGCGCTCTGCGAGGGCGCCCTCCGCGTCCTCCGGGGCGAGGAGCCGGCCCGGAGCTACGCCTCCGCGTAGGCACGCCGAACCCGCGAGGCCTCGAAGCCCCCGTGCCCTTC
>JAEZJH010000163.1 GCA_023436385.1 Pseudomonadota bacterium | reverse complement strand
GGCGCGGGCGCTCTTCGGCGCGGCGCGGAAGTGGGTCCACGACCGCGGGCTCGAGACCATCCTCGGGCCGCTCAACCTCTCCTCGAACCACGACATCGGCGTGCTCCGCGAGGGCTTCGACCAGCCGGCCGCGGTGATGATGCCCTACAACCCGCCCTACTACGTCCGCCACTTCGAGGAGGTCCTGGGCCTCCCCAAGGCCAAGGACGTCTACGCCTGGTGGATGTGGTCGACCGCGCCGGAGCCGGAGAAGATGGTCCGGATCTCCGACCGCATCCGCGAGCGGGAGGGCCTGGTGGTCCGGCCCCTCGACCTGAAGAACCTCGCCGCCGAGGCGAAGCGGGTGAAGGAGATCTACAACGCGGCGTGGGAAAAGAACTGGGGCTTCGTCCCCCTCACCGACGCGGAGTTCGACGCCCTGGTGCGGGAGCTGAAGCAGCTCGCGGTCGCCGACCTGGCGCTGATGATCGAGGCCCGGGGCGAGCCGGTGGCGTTCTCCGTCACCGTCCCCGATCTCAACCAGGCGCTGATCCACATGGACGGCCGGCTCACCCGGTTCGGCCTGCCGATCGGTCTCGCCAAGCTCCTCTGGCACTCCCGGAAGATCGATCAGCTCCGGATGATCCTCCTCGGGATCAAGCAGCCCTGGCGGAAGCGCGGCCTCGACGCGATCCTCTGCCTCGACACCATGCGCGCGGCGAAGCGGCTGGGCTACAAGGGCGGCGAGGTCTCCTGGACCCTCGAGGACAACGTCCTGATCAACCGGGCGATCGAGAGCATGGGCGGCAAGCGCCACAAGACCTATCGGATCTACGAGGCGCCGGTCCGTCCGGCGGAGTGAGCGGCGTGAAGATCCTTCTCACCGGCGGTACGGGGTTCGTGGGGCCGGCGGCGGCGCGGGTGCTCGCCGGGGCGGGACACGAGGTGCGCTGCCTGGTCCGGCGGTCGTCGAACCTGGGGCCGCTGGGCGAAACCGGCGCGAGGCTCGAGTTCGCCATCGGCGACGTCGGCGACCCGACCACCCTCCCCCCGGCGCTCGAGGGCTGCGAGGCGGTGGTCCACCTCGCCGGCCTCACCAAGACGGTGACGCCGGCGGCCTACTACCGGGTCAACGCCGACGGCACCGGGAACCTCGCCGCCGCCGCGGCGGCCGCCGGGGTGAAGCGCTTCCTCCACTGCTCCACCCTGGCGGTGGCCGGGCCGATGGGCCCGGACCGGCCGGTGCGGGAGGAGGATCCGCCGGCGCCGGTCTCCCATTACGGCCGCTCCAAGCTCGCCGCCGAGGAGGCGGTGCTCCGGCACGCCGGGACGATGGAGACGGTGATCGTCCGGCCGCCGATCGTCTACGGCCCCCGCGACCGCGACTTCTTCGAGATCTTCAAGATGGCGGCGCTGGGCGTGGCCCTGAAGCCGGGGCTGGTCGGCGAGAAGCGCTACTCGATGATCTACGTCGAGGACCTGGCCCGGGCCCTCGCCCTGGCCCTCGACCATGGCCGGCGGGCGACCGGCGAGCGGGACGGGAGCGGCGTCTACTACGTCTCCGACGGCGGCGTGTACGCCTGGGCCGAGGTGATCCGCGCGGTGGGCCGGGCCCTGGGCCGCGACAACACGGTGGTGCTGCCGGTGCCGGAGTCGCTCTCCTGGGGTGCGGGGCTCTGGGGCGAGGTCTGGGCTCGCGTCACCGGCAAGGCCCAGATCCTCTCGCTCGACAAGGTGCGGGAATTGGGCGGACCGGGCTGGGCCTGTGCCACCGACCGCGCCCGGGCCGACCTCGGCTACGAGCCGGAGTGGCCGCTCGAGCGCGGGCTCGAGGCGGCCACCGCCTGGTACCGCGAGCACCGCTGGCTGTAGCGGGTTCCCCGGTTCGGCGGCCGCGGGTTCCTGGCCCCGGCCGGCGCCGAACGCCGCGGCCCGGGACTACGGCTCCAGGTTCTGCCGGAGCGTGCGCGCCTGCTCGAGGTGCGCCGCGATCTGCGGGCGGGCCCGGGTGATCAGCGCCTTCAGCTCCGCGGCCTCGGCGTTCGGGAGGAGCACCTCGTCGATCGCCTTCAGCACCGCGGCGTGGAAGGCGATCTCGTCGTCGAGGTAGGTGCGATCGAACTGGGCGCCGGTGAGCGCCTGCCGCCGCTCGAGGGCCCGGTCCCCGTTCTCCCGGAGCTGCTTCGAGGTGGGGCTCTCCTCGGGCGTGATTCCCAGGCTCTTGGCCAGGGCCGCGCCCTGCTCGTTCAGCGCCGTGTGGTCGGCGACCATCTGCTTGCCGAAGGCCTGGACCTCCGCGGCGCTGGCCATCCGCTCCGCCTGGTAACCGGCGCCGATGTCCACGTCGTTGGCGGCGGTGAGGATGCCGACGATCTGCGGGTCGGTGGGCTTCGTGCCGGCCGCCGCCGCGACCGTTTCCCCCGGCGTCTCCGTCTTCTGCTTGCCCGCGCAGGCCCCGAGCGCCACCAGCGCGGCGGCCCCCATCACGGCGAGGTGCGGTCTTGCGTGCATCGGATCCTCCCGGCGGACCACGGGTCCGCGCCCGGGGAGGGT
>JAEZJH010000610.1 GCA_023436385.1 Pseudomonadota bacterium | reverse complement strand
GGTGTCGCGGGCGGGGACCACGATCCGCCGGCGGGCGCGGCGGGCGACCCCCGCGCCGATCAGGCAGACGTTGGAGCCGCGGACGTGGGCGGTGGAGGGGAGCTCGCCGGGCGGCAGTACCCGCACGAACGGCTCGCCGGCCCAGTGCTCCGCGAGTCGCGCCACCAGGCCGGCGGTGTCGAGCTGCCCACCGGCGGCGGTGGGCTCGAGGTAGAGCGTGGCCAGGATCCCGCGGCTCATCGGCGCCAGGTGGGGCACGAAGGTGAGGCGCACCGGCCGCCCCGCGAGGTGGGCCAGCTCCTGCTCGATCTCCGGCCGGTGGCGGTGGGCCGCGGGGTTGTAGGCCGCGAGGCCCTCGCCGGCCTCGGGGAGGAGCGAGCCGACGGCGGGCGATCGGCCGGCGCCGGAGACGCCCGACTTGCAGTCGGCGATCACCCCGGCCGCGGGATCGGCGAGGCCCAGGGCGAAGGGAGCGGCGGCCCCCAGGACCACCGCGGTGACGTAGCAACCCGGGGCCGCCACCAGCGAGGCCGCGGGCAGCGAGGCCCGGTGCAGCTCCGGCAAGCCGTAGACCGCGGTCGGGAGGAGGTCGGAGGCGTGGTGCTCGCCGTAGAACTCCCGGAAGGAGGCGAGGTCCCGCAGCCGGAAGTCGGCGGAGAGATCGATCACCCGCACGCCACGCTCGAGCAGGGGCCGGGCGTGGAGGGCGCCGGCGCCGTGGGGCAGCGCCAGGAAGGCGACGCCGGCCCGCGCCGCCACCGCGACGGGATCGAAGGGTTCGATCCGGAGGTCGCGGAGGCGGGTGGCGTAGAGCTGCGGAAAGAGCGAGGCCAGCGGCCGGCCTGCCTCGCTCCGGCCGATCGCTGCGACCAACTCGAACGTCGGGTGTCCGGCCAGGAGCCGGATCAGCTCCGCCCCGGTGTAGCCGGTGACGCCGACGACGGCGGCTCCGATCTTCATCCCCACCCCCTGGCGAGAGGTGGGGAGCCTAAGGGACGCCGGGGACGTGCGCACTCCCCCCGGCGGGCGCGATGACCGCCTGCGAACAGGTCAGCGACGGCGCAGGAGCAGGGCGACGCCGAGGAGGCCGAGGAGCGAGAGGCCGGCCCCGCCGGCGGCGCAGCCGCTGCTCCCGCTGCCGCCGCCGCCGCCGTCGTTGGCCCCGGGATCGAGGCTCTCGTAGTAGGTGCCCTTGTCGTCGCCCGCACCGGCGGTGGCGCCGACGGCCTTGGCCCAGGCGATCAGGTCGGGAGGCAGGCAGAGGGAGAGCTCCTCGCACTCCTCCCCGGACCACTCCTCGTCCTCGTCACCCGTGCCGCCACCGGACTCGCCGTCGGGGTCGACCGGCTCGTCCCCGGGCCCGGTGCCGCCCTCCCCTCCCTCTCCTCCACACATCAGCTCGGTGACGTCCTCGCAGACGAGACCCGCGCCGCACTGGGCGTCGGTGGTGCAGGGGATCTCCACCACGTCGCACGAGCCCGGCCAGATCTCCTGGCAGTTCTCCCCCTCCGCGGTGGACTCGCACTCGAGGTCCGGCTCGCAGACGAACCCGGGGCCGCAATCGGCGTCGGCATTACACGGCTCGAGGAAAGGCGGGATGCAGAACGAGTAGATCGCGGGCTCGCACGGTTCCTTGTCGAGACCGCGCGGCCCCCCGCCGCCGGTATCGGGCAATTCGGGATACACCTCGTCGCCACAGTCGTCCTCGTACACCACCACGCACGAGGTGTTTCCGGAGCAGTCGGAGTCGGCGGTGCATTCCTTCAGGGAGCACACCTGCGCCGATACCTCGACGCACTCCTCCTCGTACTCCTCCCCGGTGTCGACGACGGCCGTGCACTCCTCCCAGGTCTGCGTGCGGCAGGCGAGCCCGGCGGCGCAGTCGGCGTCGGTGGTGCATTCGTCGGCGAAGATCCCATCCGGCAGGGCCGCGGCGGCGGGAGCGGCGACGAATACCGCGAGCCCCAGCACCCCAGCTGCAAGTCCGCTCCTCATCTTCGTACCTCCCCGGCCGTCCACCGGCCGAACGAGCGAAGTCTGGATCGGTTTGCAGGCGGCGTCGATCTCCGGAGCACCACCGGGTGATGGTTCCGTATTCGGGTCCGGATACACCCGCCCGCGGACGGGGCGGGCGGGCGGAGGCGGCGGCTTCCCGGCACGGCCGCCGCCACCGCGGCGCGATGGCGCCGGCCGTCGAGACGGGGAGAGGCGACGCCCTTTAGACCCATCCCTTTCAAGGTCATCGAATCCGCCCGTCGCGCAGGACCTTGGCGGTGGAGACGTGGCGCTGGACGCTTGACCTGGGCGCGTAGCCCTTCACGACCTTGGGCTTGGGCCCGCGAGGGTGCTTCCGGACGGTTCTGGGATCGAGATTGGCCGCGATGGTGACGAGGGTGCGCGCGAGGACGGCTGGAGACTGCGCGTCGAACTCGGCCCACCGCGCGGCTGGGATGGCGATGAGCATTCCGCGGTAGTCGCTGCGGACGTCGTCGGCCACATAGAAGGTCGAGACCTGGATCCCCGCGGCGTCGAGGTCGTGTGCGGCTGCGATGGCCGCCTGGATGACGGCGAGGACGTTGTACGCCACCACCGCCGTGCCGAAGGTCAGCAACGCCGCGCGGGGCTGGCCCAGCGTCCTGACCTCGCTCTTCAGCGCTGCTTCCAGCCGGCCGAAGAGTCCCTCGATCGACCAGCGCTCCCGGTAGAGCTGTGCGACCGCCTTGGCCTTGACCCTCTTCGGGAGCGTCGTGAGCAGGCGGATGGTGGTGTCGCCGTCACGCGTGGGCGTGTCGAGCACGATCTCGACTCGCCGCATGGCGAGCGCAGGCTCGTCCTTCGTGGACGGCAATTCGACGGGCTCCTCGTACACCAAGCCCGTCGGCACGCGGCCGATCTCGCGCCTGGTGCCCGCGGAGGCTGGCTTCGGATGCGCGCCGTGCTCGCGAAACAGCACGGCTGCGCCGCGGGCCGTGGCCAAGCGAATCGCCGGCGAGGTGCAGAAGTGGCGGTCGCCCATCCACAGCTGGCCTTTCCCAGCCGCCGCGAGAGCTGGCGGTAGCAGTCCGCGTTCGCTCGCGTGGCCGTCCTCGCAGGGAATCAGGTCGATCACCTGATCGACGTCCGGGTCGTAGATGACAAGCGAGTGGCCCGGCAGCGCGGCGCCGCGGAACCCACGCAAGGCGGCGATGCGCTTCTCGCTTGCAGGCAGATGGTTGCCATCGACGATGCGCACGCGCCAGCCCGGCAACGTCGGGGGCGTGCCCTTGCGCAGCCGTGTCATGACCGGGGCGAGTCGCTCGGCGCTACCACTGACCAGGGCGCGCACCACCGCGGGCTCGACGCGATTGACCTTGTCGTAGAGAGCGGTGAGGGAGACCGGAAGGTTCTCCTTCATCTTCTGCGCAGCGGCGTGCAGCGAAGGCCGTGTCCCCAGCGCCACCAGCGACATCAGCTCGATCACGGTCGAGAACATCAGCTCGCGCGTGTACTGGGTCTTGCTGTGGTCCTCGAAGACCTGGTCGACCCACTCCGGGCCAATCGCCCGCTGGAGGCCCAGTCGCGCCATCACCGCGACCGGCGCCTGCTCCGAGAATCGCTTCAGCAGTTCGTCCATCGTCGAGGCTCCCTTCGTGGGGGAGCCAGTCGATCAAGTGCGCGTCCGCTTGTCGATCCCCTTTGAAGCCCTTCCGCAATTCCGATCAGATTCCGCGCGGTTGAGATCTTGAAAGGGATGCCCTTTAGACCGCCGCCGGCTTCCCCTGGGGCTTCCGCGGGGTGCCGCCCTTCTTTTCGTCCTCGGCGGGGGCGGCCTCGTTCGGCGCGGGGGAGGCGGTGCGCTTCACCCCGAACTTCTCGAGGACCTGGGCCTCGATCCGGCTGCAGATCTCCGGGTGATCGGCCAGGTACTGCCGGGCGGTCTCCCGGCCCTGGCCGATCCGCTCGCCGGAATAGGAGAACCAGGCGCCGCTCTTCTCGACGATGCCCTCGTTCGACGCCAGGTCGAGGATGTCGCCCTCGCGGCTGATCCCCTGGCCGTAGAGGATGTCGAACTCGACCTCCTTGAACGGCGGCGCGACCTTGTTCTTGACCACCTTCACCCGGGTGCGGTTGCCGATCACCTGATCGCCGTTCTTGATCGCGCCCACCCGGCGGATGTCGATGCGCTGCGAGGCGTAGAACTTGAGCGCGTTACCGCCGGTGGTGGTCTCGGGGTTGCCGAACATCACCCCGATCTTCATGCGGATCTGGTTGATGAAGACGACGCAGGTGTTGCTCTTGGCGATGGTGCCGGTGAGCTTGCGGAGCGCCTGGCTCATCAGCCGCGCCTGCAGGCCGACGTGGGAGTCGCCCATCTCGCCCTCGAGCTCGGCCTTGGGTACCAGGGCCGCCACCGAGTCGACGATGAGGACGTCGATCGCGCCGGAGCGCACCAGCATCTCGGTGATCTCCAGGGCCTGCTCGCCGCAATCCGGCTGGGAGATGAGGAGGTCGTCGGTGCGGACGCCGAGCTTGCGGGCGTAGCCGATGTCGAGGGCGTGCTCGGCGTCGACGAAGGCGCAGACTCCGCCGCGGCGCTGGGCCTCGGCGACCACGTGGAGGGTGAGGGTGGTCTTGCCGGAGGACTCCGGGCCGTAGATCTCGATCACCCGGCCCCGGGGGAAGCCGCCGACGCCGAGGGCGATGTCGAGGGAGAGCGCTCCCGTGGGGATGACGGCGACGTCCTTGACCAGCGGCTCCCCGTTGCCGAGACGCATGATCGAGCCCTTCCCGAACTGCTTCTCGATCGCACCGACCGCCAGCTCGATTGCCTTTTCACGTTCCGGATGGATTGCCATCGCGCCGCCTTCCCTGGTTCGGGCCGGGCTACCGCCGGACCCCCTGGCTGTACGTTTGTTTAGTCGAGCCTCACGTCGAGGTCAACTTGTACCAGGGGGGTCTGACATCGACCGCCTGCCCGCCGGGCGGGCGGTCGATGCACGTCGTTGACGCAGCGGAACATCCGCCGCAGGCAGAGCTCCGTGCCCGGAGCGCCGCTCCCGATCGGTTGCCGCCGCCGTGGTCGCCCCGGCACCCGGGCCACGAGAACCGGCCCGGAACCCGGCCCTACCACCTCGCCACGTGGTGCTCCGCGACCCCGGGCAGCTCGCGGACCTCGAGGTCCCCGATCCGTCCGCTCCAGGCGCCGAAGGGCTGGGCGAACCGCGAGGAGGCGACGCCGACGTCGATGTCCTCGGTCCGCACCGCCTCGACCCGGAGCGCCAGGTCGACCTGGCCGTCGTCGGTGCTCACCCGCCACGGCGCCGCCGGATCTGCCGGGTCGTGGACGAACCGGGCCAGCCCCACCGCCCGGGGACGGCCGTCGATCCAGATCGCGTTCTCCAGACCGCCGTTGAAGCCGGCCACCAGGTTCGCGCCCACCGACCTGCCGCCCGGGCCCCGGCCCCAGCACGCCGCCCACCGCCACGCGGTCTCGCGGGCGAGGAGCCCGTGGGTGTAGTCGAGGCTCCCCAGGGCGTGCTCCAGGGTCCGGAGCCTGCCGCCCCAGCGGACCGAGCCGCTGGCGGGGAGACAGGTGGCCTTCTGGGTGACGTTGACGCCGCCCACGGTCCCGTGGACCGGACAGACCGCGGTGAGCGGCCGGGTGCTGGCCGCGAGCGCGAGAGAGAGCTCCGCGCCCATCGCCGCGCCCCGGATCTCCACCGTCCCGTGGGTCCAGCGGACGGCCAGGCCGCCGCGATGGGTCCGGGCCCTGGCGATAAGGCCCTCGCCCGGCCGGTCGCTGACCTCCACCAGGAACGGCGGCACCGTGGCGGCGCCGTCGACGACCAGCTTCTTCGCCTCCCGATCGACGATCCAGAGGAAGATCGCGCCCAGGTAGCCCAGGTGCACGATGGCGCCGCCCACCGCCAGCCGGGCGTCGGCGAGGCCGAACCAGAGCCAGCGCTTCTCCCGGACCAGCCGGTTCAGGCCGAGTCGTTCACCCGCTCCCTCGAGCGTGACCAGACCGGTGGCGGCGGAGGTGGGCCGGGCGTCGAGGCAGGTGTCCTCGCAGCAGCCCTCGAAGGTGCCGAACGCCGCCTGGCCGTCGAGACCCACCGGGTGGCGAGGGGCACGGGGCAGGGGCTTCATCGCGACCTCCGGAGGGCGGCTCGCCGGCCGCCGCGGTGAGACGGGCGGACCAGCCTAACCCGCCGGCCCCGCCCGGCTCCGCTCGGGCCCCCGATCGGTTCGCCACCCGACGCACCGACCGGCCGCCGGCCCGCCCTCGCCGGCGTGCCGCCGGATTCGGGGCGCTCCAGCTTTGCGACGCACCGGAGGTAGACCGATGACCCGATCGATCCCGCTCCTCGTCGCCCTGGCCACCCTCGCCGCCGGCTGCGCGAAGATGGGAAAACACGAGACCACCGGCGAGGTGGTTCGCGAGACCTCGGTGGTGCGCGAGGGCACGGTCGCGGCGATCGACCGGGACCGGCTCCTCTTCTGGGACGCGGACAACCCCACCGGCCAGCCGCTCGCCCTCAAGCTGACCGAAGACACCACCGTCGTCGCGGAGGGCGACTTCGTCGACCGCGGCGCGCTGGAGGAGGGCGGCGCGGTCCGGGTCTTCTACGACGAGACGGACGAGCGGCCGGAGGCGCTGCGGGTGGAGATCCTGGGCGGCGACGAGGCCGACGCGGTGAAGGACCGGGTGGAGGAGGCGACGGCGCAGTAGCGGAGACCGTGGCCGGCACGCCCTCGCCTACAGGTCGATCTGCATCCCCAGCTCGATCACCCGTCCCGGCGGCAGGCCGTAGTAGGCCGTCGCCGTCCGGGCGTTCTTGGAGATGAAGGCGAACAGCTCCTTCCGCCACCGGGGCATCCGGGCCCGGCCGGAGGTGAGGAGCGTCTCCCGGCCCAGGTAGTAGCTGGTGGTGGCCGGATCGGTGGTGAGGCCGAGGGCCCAGGCCCGGCGCATCACCTCCGGCACGTTGGGCGTCTGCATGAAGCCGAAGGTGGCGATCAGCCGGTAGATGCCGTCCCCGAGATTCTCGAGGGAGAGGCTCTCCTTCGGCCGCACCGTCGGGACGTCGGCTGAGACCAGGGAGAGGAGCACCACCTGCTCGTGCAGCACCTGGTTGTGCTTCAGGTGGTGGAGGAGCACCGGCGGCGTCCCGTGGACCGATGAGGACATGAACACCGCGGTGCCCCAAACCCGGGTCGGCTTCCGGCGGCGGACGTCCTCGAGGAAGAGGTCGATGGGCAGGAGGGAGGCCTCGAGCCGCTGCCCCACCTCCCGCCGTCCCCGCTTCCAGGTGCTCATCGCCGTGAAGATCCCCAGGGCGACCACCAGCGGGAACCAGCCGCCGTCGACGAACTTGAAGAGGTTCGCCCCGAAATACGCCAGGTCGAAAATCAGAAACAACGCCACCAGCGGGATCGCCTTGACGTAGGGCCACTTCCAGGTGCGGGTGAGCACGAAGAAGAAGACGATCGAGGTGATGGTCATCACCATGGTGACGGCGAGGCCGTAGGCCGCGGCAAGGTTGGAGGAGTGGCGGAACGCCAGCACCAGGCCGATACAGCCCACCATCAGCGCCGCGTTGACCTCCGGGATGTAGATCTGCCCCTTCTGCTCGCCCGAGGTGTGGACGATGTGGACGCGCGGCAGGTAGCCGAGCTGCACCGCCTGCTGGGTCAGGGAGAAGGCCCCGGAGATCAGCGCCTGGGAGGCGATCACCGCGGCCAGGGTGGCCAGCCCGACCATCGGGTAGAGCAGGAGCCGGGGGACCAGGCCATAGAACGGGCTCGCGGCCAGCTCCGGCCGGGCGAGGATCAGCGCCCCCTGGCCGAAGTAGTTGAGGAGCAACGCCGGAAACACCAGGCCGAACCAGGCGATCCGGATCGGGCGGGGGCCGAAGTGGCCCATGTCCGCATACAGCGCCTCGCCGCCGGTGATGCAGAGGACCACCGAGCCCAGCACCACCATCCCGTGGAGGTGGTTCTCCCGGAAGAACGAGACCGCGTGCGCCGGGTTCACCGCCGCCAGCACCCGCGGATTGCCGGCCACGGCGGCAAGCCCGAAGGCGGCGATCACCGCGAACCAGGCCAGCATCACCGGCCCGAAGACCCGGCCGATCCCGCCGGTCCCGTGGCGCTGCACCAAGAACAGCCCGAGGAGGACCACCAAGGTGATCGGCAGGATCAGCGGGTCGGCCGCCGGCGCCGCCACCGCCAGGCCCTCCACCGCGGAGAGCACGGAGATCGCCGGGGTGATGATCCCGTCGCCGTAGAGCAGCGAGGCGCCGAAGAGCGCCGCCAACACCACCGCGCCCAGGGTGCGACCGCGGTCCCTCCCCTCCCCCGGGATCAGGGCGAGGAGCGCGAAGATGCCGCCCTCGCCCCGGTTGTTGGCCCGCATGATGAACGCCACGTACTTGATGGCGATGGCGACGGTGAGCGACCAGAAGACCAGCGAGAGGACGCCGAAGACGTTGCCCTCGCTCACCTCGATGGCGTGGAGGCCATGGAAGCACTCCTTGATCGCGTAAAGGGGGCTGGTGCCGATGTCGCCGAAGACGACGCCGAGCGCCCCCAGGGCGAGCGGGACGGTGGGCGAGCGCGGCGATGAACTCGATGGTTCCATATAGACAACCGGGATCCCCGCCGCGGGGCGGGGACCCCGGCCAGGGTCCGGATCGTCCCGGCGATCAGGCCACCTTCAACCGCTCCTCGCCCTCGGGGGCCCGCTTCACCTGGATGCGCATCGCGTAGAATGACCGCCAGACGAAGACCACGGAGACGGCGAAGAAGACCGCGGCGAGGACCGCGGTGGTGGTCCGGTCCATCACCACCGCCAGCTCGACGGCGAGGAGGCCGAAGAGCGTGGTGAACTTGATCACCGGGTTCATCGCCACCGACGAGGTGTCCTTGAAGGGATCGCCGACGGTGTCGCCGACCACGGTGGCGGCGTGGATGTCGGTGCCCTTCTCCTTCAGCTCGACCTCGACCAGCTTCTTGGCGTTGTCCCAGGCGCCGCCGGCGTTGGCCATGAAGATCGCCTGGAAGAGGCCGAAGATGGCGATGGAGATCAGGTAGCCGATGAAGAAGTAGGGGCTCAGCATGGCGAAGGCCAAGGTGCCGAAGAACACCGCCAGGAAGATGTTGAGCATCCCCTTCTGCGCGTAGGTGGTGCAGATCTCCACCACCTTCTTCGAGTCCTCGATCGACGCCTTCTCCTGCCCGATGTCGAGCTTGATGTTGGCCTTGATGAACTCGACCGCCCGGTAGGCGCCGGTGGAGACGGCCTGGGTGGAGGCGCCGGTGAACCAGTAGATCACCGCGCCGCCGGTGATCAGGCCGAGCAGGAAGAGCGGGTCGAGGATGGAGAGCTTCTCCGCCACCAGCCGGAGCTGCTCCTCGGCGGCGGCGAGCGGCGCCAGGGACTGCCCGAGAACGATGATGATCGAGAAGATCAGGGTGGTGGCGCCGACCACGGCGGTGCCGATCAGCACCGGCTTGGCGGTGGCCTTGAAGGTGTTGCCGGCGCCGTCGTTGGCCTCGAGGTGGTGCTTGGCCCGCTCGAACTGGGGGACGAAGCCGAAGTCGCGCTTCACCTCCTCGCGGATGCCGGGGACGCCCTCGATCACGGACAGCTCGTACACCGACTGGGCGTTGTCGGTGACCGGGCCGTAGGAGTCGACGGCGATGGTCACCGGGCCCATGCCGAGGAAGCCGAAGGCCACCAGGCCGAAGGCGAACACCGCCGGCGCCACCATGATCCCGCCCAGACCGGCGGTGGAGACACCGACGGCGACGGCCATCAGCACCACGATCGCCAGGCCCATCCAGTAGGCGGAGAAGTTCCCGGCGGTGAAGCCGGAGAGGATGTTGAGGGAGGCGCCGCCCTCGCGGGAGGAGGTAACCACCTCGCGGACGTGCTTCGACTCGGTGGAGGTGAAGACCTTCACCAGCTCCGGGATGATCGCGCCGGCGGCGGTGCCGCAGGTGATGATCGTCGCCAGCTTCCACCAGAGGGTGTCGTCGCCGCCCAGGTTGGGGATGAGCAGGTAGGAGACCAGGTAGGTCATGGCGATCGAGACGATCGAGGTCAGCCACACCAGCGTGGTGAGCGGCGCCTCGAAGTTCATCGCCTCGGCGTCCCGGTACTTCGACCGGGCGACCGCCTCGTTAAGGAAGTAGGAGGCGGCGGAGGTGACGATCATCATGATCCGCATCACGAAGATCCAGACCAGCAGCTGGACCTGCGTCGCCGGCTCCGCCACCGCGAGGAGGATGAAGGTGATCAGCGCCACGCCGGTGACGCCGTAGGTCTCGAAGCCGTCGGCCGAGGGGCCCACCGAGTCGCCGGCGTTGTCGCCGGTGCAGTCGGCGATCACGCCGGGGTTCCGGGCGTCGTCCTCCTTGATGTTGAAGACGATCTTCATCAGGTCGGAGCCGATGTCAGCGATCTTGGTGAAGATGCCGCCGGCGATGCGGAGGGCGGAGGCGCCGAGCGACTCGCCGACCGCGAAGCCGATGAAGCAGGGGCCGGCGTAGTCGGCGGGCATGAACAGGAGGATGCAGAGCATGATCACCAGCTCGACGGAGATGAGCAGCATGCCGATGCTCATCCCCGCCTTGAGCGGGATCTGGTAGGTCGGATACGGCTTGCCCCGGAGGCTGGCGAAGGCCGCCCGGGAGTTGGCGAAGGTGTTCACCCGGATGCCGAACCAGGCGACGCCGTAGGAGCCGGCGATGCCGATCAGGCTGAAGAGCAGGATGGTGAGGACCTTCGCGGCCCCCAGGTTCTGGCCCTGGGCGTCGTGGGCGAAGACGCCGAAGTAGACGACGATGATCGCCCCGATGAACACCTCGAGGATGAGGATGAACTTGCCCTGGGTGACCAGATACGTCTTGCAGGTCTCGTAGATCAGGTCCGAGATCTCGCGCATCGAGCGGTGGACCGGGAGCTTTTGGAGCTGCACCGCCACCACCAGACCGAAGACCCCACCCAACACGCAGACGAAGAGACCGGCGAGCAGCAGCTCGAACCCGGTGAAGCCGAGAAACGTCTGCGAGCGGAAATCGGGCATCACCAGCGATGCCTCGCTCGCCCGAGCCGCCGGTGCGGCGAAGAGGACGAGAAGGGCCGCGACACCCGAGACGAGGGCGCGGAAGCGAGAGGTCGCGGAGACCGCGGGGACCGCGGCCTGCCGACGCTCCTCCCGCCGGGCGCTCCAACGGGATTCGACCATGTACTCCTCCAAAACACGAGGCGACGCGACGGCAGCACCGCCGTGCCGAATTCCCCGTAGGTTTCCGAGGGGTTGGCCGCCAGCCAAGGCCGGGAATCGCCGAGTCGGATTCCCCGCTGCCCCGTGCCGACGCTTCAGCACAGCCTCGTCCCCCACGACGCAGTTGCTTAACGCTCTGGCCCCAGGGGGGCCGCCCTTTTACCACTCGGGCCCATGCCCGAAAAGAACCTCGCCGCGCCGCAGCGGGGAAAACGCACCCCGGCCGGGGCCAGACACCCCGGTCCCGCTCGCCAGGTACCGATTCGCGTGCAGCCCCCCCGGCGCCGGTTTCCCCGCCGGCCCGCAACCTTGCACATGCCGGCCGGACCGCGCAGCGGCGTCGTCGAGGGAATGTTCGTTGGAACGCCGCGTTGCGCGCCCCGTCCGGCGTCGCGTCCGAAACCGGACCCGGCGAGCCTGGCGCCTCGGCGGTGGCGGGCCTTCGGGGGCGGCCCGCGCCGCTCACATCACGAAGCCGCCCTCGCCGCCGGGGATCTCGAGCAGCAGCTGGGCCACCGCCTCGGCCACCCGATCGATCCGCTCGACGACGTCGAGGGTCTCGAGGAACTCCTGTCGATCGCGGTGATCGACGAGGACCGCCGCCCCCACCAGATCCGCGAGCCGGCCGGCCTCCCGCTCCTTGAGACTCGCCTCGGCGAGCGGCAGCGCCGCGCCGTCGGGGAGGGCCGCGGCGAGGTCGAGCACCAGCTGCCGCAGGGTCCGGGCCCCGCTCACCAGGCGCGGCAGCGCGGCGGGCGGGATCCGGTCCGGGAGCGGCTCGGCCCGGACCCGCCGGTACGCCTCCCGCGGCGGCAACTCCTCGAGGATCCGCACCCGCAGCACGCCGTGGACGAGGATGTTGTAGCGGCCGTCGGGCAGCCGCTCGTCGGCCTGCACGAACCCCGCCCCGAGGATCGGAGCGACCGGGGGCCGGCCCGCGTAGTCCGCCTCCCAGCCCGGTTCGAGGAGGGCGATGCCCAGGGCCCGATCCCGGACGAGCAGGTCGTCGACCATCGCCCGGTACCGCGGCTCGAAGACGTGCAGCGGGAGGTGTCCGCCGGGAAGGAGCACGGCGGCCGGCAGCGGAAAGATCGGTAGCTCCTCGAGCCCCGCCTCGACGATCCGGCGCTCGTCGCCTTCGGCGATGATCGTGCCTCCCACGCGCCTCTCCCGTTTGAGCGGAGTGTAGCGCCCCGGCGGCCGGGACGCAGCGACGGCGGGGCCCGCGACCCGGGGCCCCCGGAAACACGAAGGCCGGCCCGACTTCCGTCGGCCGGCCCTCGCGCTAGAACCTCCGGTC
>JAEZJH010000593.1 GCA_023436385.1 Pseudomonadota bacterium | reverse complement strand
CTCGACGCCGGGGTGCGGATCACCGGCTGCACCGTGCACCTGGTCGACGAGGGGACCGACACCGGCCCGATCCTCGCCCAGGCGGCGGTTCCGGTCCTCCCCGACGACACCGAGGCGTCGCTCCAGGCCCGCATCCAGGCCCAGGAGCACCGGCTGTTGCCCTGGGCGGTCGACCTCTTCGCCCGAGGCCTGGTAAAGATCGAGGGTCGCACCATCACCCTAAACCTGCCGGCCCGCCAGCCCGGGACGGCGGCCCTCCTCAACCCGGAGCCCGAGCGGTGAACGCCCGTCCGCCGGCCGCACGGGGCGCCTCGCGCCCGTCGGCCCTCGCGTCCCGTCAGGTCTACGACGTGGTGGTGCTGGGCTCGCGGTTCGGCGGCGTCCTCGCCGGCGCCCTGCTCGCGAAGCGCGGTCACCGCGTCCTGCAGATCGCCACCGACGGCTGGTTCGGCCGCTATGTCGACGGCGGGCTCCGGCTGCCCTTCGCGCCCTCCTTCTCGCCGCCGGTGAAGGCGACCCCGGCCTTCCACGCCGCCCTCGAGGAGCTCGGGCTCCTCACCGACGTGGGCCGCACCATCGAGCCGTATCCCGAGGGGCTCCAGGTGCTGCTCCCGCGGGCGCGCCTGCAGCTCTTTCGGGAGGAGCCGGCCCGGACCGACGAGCTGAAGCGCGAGTTCGGCGAGGCGGCGCCGGCGCTGGTCGACGCCTTCGCCGGCCTCGAGGCCCTCGAGGAGCGGTCCTGGGGCGTGGTCTCCCGGCGGCCCCTCCCCGCCGACGGCGTGTTCGAGGGCTGGGCGGTCTCCCGGGTGGCCCGCGAGGCGGGCGACCTCCTCGCCGGGCCGCTGCCCTTCGGCGAGGGCCATCCCCTGGGCGCCGCGCTCCTCCAGCTCCGGGACTTCGCCTCCTTCCTCGACGGTCCGCAGTCGCCCCTCGCCTTCGCCCGCACGGTGGCCCCGCTCCTCCGGGCGCCGCACCGCTACCCGGGCGGCAAGGAGGAGCTGGTCGCGCAGCTCCGGGCCTCGATCCGCTCCCACGGCGGCGACGTCCTCGGCGACACCGGCCAGCCGGTGACGGTGGAGGAGCTCCTCGTCGACGGCGGGCGCTTCGCCGGCGTGAAGGTGGCGGGGGCGCCGACGCCATACCGGGCCCGGGCCTGCATCGCCACCGACGCCGCCGCGGTGGCGGCGCTGGTCCCCGAGTCCCGGCGGTCCCGGAAGCTCGCGGCGCTGGCGGAGACGGTGCGACCCTCCCGCGCGCTCTTGGCGGTGAACCTGGTCCTCGCCGAGGACGGGGTCCCTCCCGGGCTCGCCGATCTGGCCCTGGCGGTGGCCACCGGGAAGAACCCGTCGCCGCTCCTCCTCCAGGTCGACCCCGCCCAGAACGATCACGGGCCGGTGGCCGGGCTGTGGACGGTGACCGTCGCCGCCCCGTTCCCCGCCGCCTCGCTGGCCGATCGGGCGGGGATCGAGCGGGCGGTCGCCTCGCTGCGCGTGGCGGTGGAGGAGTACCTGCCGTTCCACGAGCGGCACCTGAAGGCGATCTCGGTGCCGGCCCTGGCGGCAGGAGGGGGCGTCTGCCCGCCCCACCGGCTGGTGGAGAACGGGCGGCCGGGGCGCCTTGGGATCGAGGGCCTGCCGCCGATGGCGCCGATCCGGCGGCTGCTCTTCGCCGGGCCGGAGGTGCTCCCCGGGCTGGGGTTCGAGGGCGAGGTCCTCACCGGGGTCCGTGCGGCGGAGCTGACCGGGGAGGTCTGTCGCAAGGTCGATCCCCTCCTCTAGAACCCCGGAGTTTCGCCGGGTTGCCCCCTTCCCGGGCGAGGATCGACGACGAAGCTTGATCGTTGCGATTTTTCTGCTAGGTTCCGCGCGTTAAATTCGACCTGCCGATCGGATCGTCAGGTCGGACCAACGTGATTTCCGGCTGAAAGTGCCCGCCCCGCGGGCCTGCCGCGAGGAGTCGAAACACATGGCACGCCGTTGCGAGGTTTGTGGCAAGGGTCCGCTCGTCGGGAACAACGTCTCCCACGCGAACAACAAGACGAAGACCCGCTCGCTCCCCAACCTGCAGAAGATCCGGGCGAACGTGAACGGGCACGCGCAGCGCGTCCGCGTCTGCACCCGCTGCATCAAGGCCGGCAAGGTCACCAAGGCCGCGTAGCGGTTCCGCGTCACGTCTCTCCGGGCCGGGCAGCCTTCGCGGGCGCCCGGCCCGAAACGTTCCTGCGGTCCGGCCGGCCCGGGCCCGGAGGAGTCCCCGTGGTCGAACGTTCCCTCGTCGCCACCGACGAAGTCCGCGCCGCCCTGGCCCGGGCGCCGGGTCGCAAGAAGCTCGACCTGATCCTCGACGCCCCCGACCCCGGCGCCCTGGTCCGCTCGCTCCCGGCCGAGGACCTTTACCTGGCGATCCAGGAGATCGGCCCGACCGACAGCGCCCAGTTGGTGCAGCTGGCGTCGCCGGAGCAGTTCCGGACCTTCGTCGACCTCGACGCCTGGCGGGGCGACGCCTTCGACGGCGAGCGGATGCTCCTCTGGCTTCGGCTCGCCCGCGGCGACGAGGAGGACGAATACCGGCAGAAGCTGGCCGGGCTCGATCGCGAGAGCCTCGAGCTGCTCCTCCGGGCGCTGGTGCGGATCTACGACCTCGAGGAGGACGGCGAACCGCCCGACGACGTCGAGGGAACGGTGGAGCGAACCCCCGAGGGCCGGTTCCTCCTGGTCTATCCGGAGAAGGGCGCGGAGTACGGCGCCGCGAAGCGGGTGATCGACGACCTCTACGCCGAGGATCCCTTCCTCGCCGGCCGGGTGCTCTACGCGATCCGCTGGGAGCTGGAGAGCGATCTCACCGAGGAGGCCTACCGCTGGCGCAACGCCCGGCTCGCCGATCTCGGCTTCCCGTCGCCCGAGGAGGCGGCGAGCCTCTACGCCAAGGTCGATCTCTCCGCCACCCTGCCCCCGCCGCCGGCGCCGCCGGAGGAGCCGCCGGGCTTCTTCCTCGCCTCGCTCGGAAAGGGCTCGCTCCTCGACCGGGCGCTGGCCCGGGTCCCCGACGAGGCCCGCGCGGCGGTGGAGGCGCAGCTGGTGGCGCTGGTGAACATGGCGCTGGTGGCGAACCGGGTGGAGCCCTCGGACCTCGACCGGGT
>JAEZJH010000581.1 GCA_023436385.1 Pseudomonadota bacterium | reverse complement strand
CGGCGATGGTCGGATCGAACTCCGCGCCGCGCGCCGGGTCGAAGTGGAGCCGGGCGTACCAGCCCTCGAGGCCAAAGGGATCGCCGCAGCCCCACTGGATCCGCACCGCCTGGTTGACCCAGGCCAGCTGCTCCGGCGTGAAGGGCGCGCCCCGGCGCTGCCGCCGGGCCATGTCGGCGAGCCGCTCGCCGACCTCGGACAGCTCGGCGAAGTAGGCCTCGATCCGCGAGGCCAGCGGCCCCTCGAGCTGCAGCGTCCCCACCAGCGTCCGGCCCCGCTCCGCGTAGGCGTGGAGCGCGTCGTAGAAGGCCGGGTAGGGATCGACGTAGGCGTCCGGGAACTCGCAGGTGGTGCCGCCGGAGTACGACTGCTTCGCGTAGAGGATGGTGTCGTGGCGCAGCTCCGCCCAGGAGGCGAGCTGGGTGTTCGCCATCCGCCGGCCCCAGGCCTCGGTCCGCGCCACCGCCGGGAGGCCGGAGGCCGGATTGGCGAGGTCGGCGGCGTCCGGCGAGAGGCCCCGGAGCGCCCGGAGCCAGAGGTTGTAGAGGTTCGACTCCCAGAAGGTGTCGGGGTGCGCGTCGACGAGGATCCGCATCGCCTCGAGGTCGGGGGCGTAGCCCCAGCGCTCGAGTTCGGGAGTGAGAAGCGCGGCGGCCTGGTCGTTGCCCAGGGCGGCGAAGGCCGCGTCGAGCGGATCGGGCATCATCCGCTTCGCCGCGCCGCCCCGGACCCGGTCGTAGACCAGGTTCGAGAAGACGTGGGAGTCGACCACGTAGCGCTGGCCGAGGAGCAGGAAGGTCGAGGAGAGCGGCAGGGTCCCGGCGCCGATCCCGTTGACCATGAGGTGGCTGGAGATCCGCTGGGTGCCGTAGCCGCCGGCGACGATCGCCGCGGCGATCGCCTGGTCGGGGATCGACGCCAGGGACCCGACGTCGGGGACGTGGAGATCGGCGAGGAGCGCGTCGAACTCCGGGAGCGTCATGTTGTCGGGCTCGCCGACGAAGACCGCGATCGCCCGATCGATCCGCTCCCACGCGGCCTTGGCCGCCGGATCCAGCAACGCCCGGAGCGCCAGGGCGCCCTCGAGCTGCCGGCGGTGGAAGACCTGCGAGCCGTCGGACTGGGTCTCGAGGAGCCGGAAGTCGATGCGGCCGAGCCACATCGTCGCCTGGAAGTAGCGGGTGAGGAGCTCCGAGTCGGTGTAGTGGCCCCGGGGCGTGAACTGCGAGAAGTCGACGTCCCGGGCCACGCCGAACAGCTCCACGTTCTTCCAGCCGTCCTTGGCGACGATGCCGGCCCGGAACGCGGCGATCGCCTTCGCGTCGGCACCGGCCACCGGCGGCGAGTCGGTGCCGGTGAGGACCCCGTGGGCGACCGCGAGGTAGAGGTCCGCGTCCCGCCGGGCCTGCTCGCCCAGCTCCGCGGCGCCGCCGGCAGCGAGATGCGCCCGCATCCGCTCGAGCATCGTGGTCAGCTCGCCGATGAGCGACTCCACCTCGACGGCCTTCAGCACGTCGTCGTAGGAGCGGTGGACCGCCTCGAGGATGGCGTCGGCGGAGATGAACAGCGGCAGATCCGCGGCGTAGATCAACTCGAGCCCGTGGGCCACGGAGGTGAACCGCTGCCGCTCGGAGATCACGAAGCCCTGCCGCTCGAGCTGCGAAAGCTCCGCGGCGTCGAGGGCGAGCGGCGAGGCCTGCAGCAGGTCGAGGTGGGCGGCGTCCCCGGGCCGGTAGGGGAGCTCCGCGGCGAAGGGCACCGCGTGGGCGGCGAGGAAGTTCTCGGTGGTGAGCGACCCCGCGGCGACCAGGGCGGTGCTCAGCCGGTCGAGCTCCTCCTGCTGCTCCGCGGGGAGCGTGGTGGAGACCGGGTTGCCCGGCACCAGCGGCCGATCGCCGTTCGGATGATCGGACGTGCTGGCGGAGCAGGCCATCGCCAGCAGCGCGAGCGTGACGGGAGCGAGGACGGGGCGCATCGAAGGGCCTCCCCGGGCCGGGCCCGGCGATCGGAAACCAGCACGGTGTAGAAGAGCGCTCCTTTCACCCGGCCGCAACCGTTTGCCGAGGGTTCCCGTATTCCCCCGGAATTCGGGTTTCGGGGCCCCCCTCGGCGGCGCCGCCGGCCGGGGCCTTCGGGGCCTACGCGCTCGAAATGTTTGACGGATCGTCGCCGGCCCTGCAGGCTCGGGGCGTGATCCGCTTCGCCGTCCACGACCTCTTCGTCGTCGGGGCCCTGATCCTGGCCGGAACCCTGGCCGGCCGGCTCCTGGGACGGATCCGCTTCCCGACGGTCACCTCCTACATGCTGCTCGGCCTCCTGGTGGGACCGAGCGCCCTGGGGGTGCTGACGGAGGGCGTGATCGGCGAGCTGCAGATCGTGCTCGACATCGCCCTGGGCCTGATCATGTTCCACGTCGGCGGCCAGCTCGACTTCGGCCGTCGCGGGAGGGAGCGGATCCGGCTCGCGCTGCGCCTGGGCGGGATCGAGTGCCTGCTCACCTGGGCGCTGGTCCTGGCGGTGCTCCTCGCGGTGGGCGCGCCGCTCGAGCTGGCCCTGCCGGCGGCGGCGATCACCTGCTCGTCGTCGCCGGCGGTGATCCTCCTGGTGGTCCGGCAGTTCGGCACCAAGGGGCCGGTGACCGACGGCCTCCTCTCCGCCTCGGCGGCCAACAACGCCATCTCCTTCCTCTTGTTCGTGCTGGCGCTCCCCTACCTCCACGCCCAGGGCGGCGCGAGCCACACCGCCGTCTTCGTCCACCCCCTCTACCTCCTCTCCGGCTCGGTGCTCCTGGGCGGCCTCCTCGGCGCCGGCCTGGGGTGGCTGGAGAACCGCTTCCCGGAGCGCGACCACTTCCTCCTGCGGATCGGCGTGGTCCTGATCGCCATCGGCGGCGCCCGGAGCCTGGGCCTCTCGCCCCTGGCCACCGCCCTCGCGGTGGGCTCGGGCGCGGTGACCCTGGCCAAGCAGCGGCGGACGGTCACCGAGTTCGGCCGGGCGGAGCAGCCGTTCTTCGTCCTCCTCTTCGTCCTCGCCGGGGCCAACCTCCACCTCGGGGACCTGATCGAGGCCGGCCTCTTCGGCCTGGCGCTGGTGGTGGCCCGGATCGTCGCCAAGGTCGCCGGCGGGTTCCTGGGCGGCGCCTCCGCCGGCTACCCGCCGAAGACCGCGGCCTGGCTGGGCATCGGGCTCACCCCGATGGCCGGGATGGCGATCGGCCTCACCACCCTGCTGACCCAGCTCCACCCGGACCTGGGGGGGCGGGTGGCCAGCCTGGTCCTGGGGGCGGTGGCGGTGTTCGAGGCGATCGGTCCGCCGCTGACGGAATTGGCGATGATCCGGACCGGCGAAATCGAGGCGGGGAAGAGCGCCGGTCATTAGAATCCCCGCCGGTTAGCGGACAGTCGACTTCCGGAACCGCCGCCCCGTGACCCGGCGCGCCTTGACCGCTGTCGGCGGAGCGGGTAGCTAGCTTCAACTTTTTCTGAAAGCTGCGAATGCCCGCGTCCGTCCCCCGTCCCCTGCCCCTCGCCCGCGTCGACGACCTCGCCGCCGACGCGGTCGGCGACGTGATCGAGCACTGGGGCTTCCGCAAGGCGCTGGGCCGGATCTGGACCGTGCTCTACCTCGCCGGCGAGGCGCTGACGGCGGCGGAGATCCAGCGCCGGCTGCAGATGTCCACCGGCGCGGTGAGCATGAGCCTTTCGGAGCTGCAGCGCTGGGGCGTGGTCCGCAAGGTTCCCCGGCCGGGCCAGCGCCGCCTCTACTTCGAGGCCGAGACCGACTTCTGGAAGATGATCTCCCGGGTGGTCGAGGTCCGCGAGAAGCAGCTGGCGCGCTCGGTCCGGGAGCGCCTCTCGGAGGCCCGGACCCTCCTCGGCCGCACCGGTCGGGACGCCGCGAAGCACGAGCGGCTGGGCCGCCTCCTCTCCTTTGCCACCATCGGCGAGTCGGTGATCGACACCTTCCTCGCCTCCCGTCGCGCCGACTTCTCCGGTCTCGTCGACGTACTCGCCCGGGTCCGCCCGCTCCGAAGGCGCGGCTAGCCCATGGAGAACCGATGACTGTCACCCGCTCTGGCGGCGCCGCGGCGCCCGGAGAATTCTGGGGGAGCCTGGAGGCCGTCTCGTCCCAGCGGAAGGTCGAGAACGTGGCCGGACGGGTCGAGGACCTGCGCCGGTACATGCGGATCGATCTCGCCGACGTCGAGGCGGTGCTCCGCTCGGTGAAGGACGGCGAGACGCCGATGCACGGCTGCGTCCGGCACCTGCTCCGCCTCGAGGGGAAGCGCCTCCGCCCGATGTGCGTGGCGTTGGCCGCCCGCTGCGGCACCGGCTACTCGCCGATCGTCCGCGACCTGGCCGCCGCCGCGGAGCTGGTGCACAACTCGACCCTGCTCCACGACGACGTGGTGGATCTCGGCGAGCGCCGCCGCGGTGCGCCCACCGCCCGGATGATCTTCGGCAACGCCGCCTCGATCTACGCCGGCGACTGGCTGCTGGTGGAGAGCCTCGAGCGCGTCCAGGCGGCGGGGATCCCGGAGCTGATGGAGCGGATGTTCGGCCTGCTCCGGGCGATGCTGGTCGGCGAGGCGCTGCAGCTGAAGAACCGCGGGCTCCTCCGCGGCGCCATGGACGACTACTTCACGGTGATCGACGGGAAGACCTCCCAGCTCTTCCGCTGGGCGCTCTTCGCCGGCGCCCGGGCCGGGAACCTCCCCGACGAGCAGTGCCGGGCCCTCGAGGAGTACGGCGCCGACCTGGGGTTCGCCTTCCAGATCATCGACGACGTCCTCGACCTCTCCGGCGACGCCAGCGCCTTCGGGAAGTCGATGCTCACCGACCTGCGCGAGGGGAAGATGACCTACCCGCTCCTCCTCGCCGCCCAGCGCGACCCCGCCCTCGCCGACCGGCTCGAGCACGCCTGCGGCGCCGCGGAGATCGAGCTGGAGCCGGTGCTGGTCGAGCACCTCGGCCGGGCCCTCCGGGAGACCGGCGCCCTCGCCGACGCCAAGGCCCTCGCCGAGCAGTACGCGTCCCGGGCGGTCCAGCACCTCGCGCCCCTCCCCGACAGCGTCGCCAAGACCGCGCTGGAGGGGATCACCGTCGCCGTCGTCACCCGGCAGAGGTAGACATGATCGTGACGCTGAAAAACGCGGCCGATCGGGACGCGGTTCGCCGGGAGCTGGCGGCGAAGGGCCTCTGGGTGAGCACGGTGGAGACCACGCCCGGCGGCGGCACGCTGCTGGTGGTGGCGGCCCACTCCACCGCCGTCGATCCGGCGGCGATCGAGGCGATCGAGGGCGTGGCCACGGTGGCCCTGCCCGAGCCCGAGCACCCGCGGGTCGACGCCCAGGGGCCGGTGGTGGAGGTGGCCGGGGTGCGCTTCGGCGGCGACCGGCCGGTGTTCCTCTGCGGGCCCTGCAGCGTGGAGAGCGAGGAGGGGATCGCGGAGCTGGCCCGACGCCTGGCGGCACGGGGCGTCGAGTTCCTCCGGGGCGGCGCGTTCAAGCCCCGGACCTCGCCGTACGCCTTCCAGGGCCACGGCGATCCCGCGCTCCGCTGGCTCCGGCAGGCGGCCACCGCCGCGGGGATGAAGGTGGTCACCGAGGCGCTCTCCGAGGGCCACGTCGAGGGGGTGGCCGAGCACGCCGACCTGGTGCAGATCGGCTCCCGGAACATGCAGAACTACGCCCTGCTTAAAGCGACAGGGCGTACCGGTAAGCCGGTGCTCCTGAAGCGCGCCTTCGCCGCCACCGTGGAGGAGTGGCTCCTCGCCGCCGAGTACCTCCTCGTCCACGGCGCCTCCGGGGTGATCCTCTGCGAGCGCGGGGTCCGCTCCTTCGATCCGGAGACCCGGAACCTCCTCGACCTCTCCGCGGTGGCGCTCCTCGCCCACGTGCACCGGCTGCCGGTGATCGTCGATCCCTCCCACGCCTCCGGCCGCCGGGATCTGGTGGTGCCGCTCGCCCGGGCGGGCCTCGCCGCCGGCGCGGCCGGCCTGATGATCGAGGTCCACGACGATCCGGGGAAGGCGCGGAGCGACGGGCCCCAGGCCCTCTCCACCGAGGAGCTGGGCCGGGCACTTCCCGGGCTGCGGCGGGAGCGGGCATGAGCGCCTCGACCCCGGCGCCGGCGCCCGGCAGCGGCGCGATGTTCGACGCCATCGCCCGGCGCTACGATCTCCTCAACCGGTTGATGTCGATGGGCGTCGACCAGCGCTGGCGCCGGAAGACGGTGGCGGCGCTGGAGACGCCGGAGGGCGGCCGGATCCTCGACCTCGCCACCGGCACCGCGGATCTGGCGATCGCCATCGCCCGCCGCTACCCGACGGCGCGGATCGACGGCCTCGATCCCTCCCGGGAGATGCTGGCGATCGGCCGGGAGAAGGTGGCCCGGGCCGGCCTCGCCGAGCGGGTGGAGCTGGTCGACGGGATCGCGGAGAAGCTGCCGTTCGCCGATCGCGCCTTCGACGGGATCACCATCGCCTTCGGGATCCGCAACGTCCCCGACCGGCCGGCGGCGCTCCGGGAGATGGCCCGGGTGACCCGGGACGGCGGGCGGGTGGCGATCCTCGAGCTGACCGAGCCGCGCGGCGGGCTCTTGGGGCCGATCGCCCGCTTCCACGTGCACGAGGTGGTGCCGCGGCTGGGCGCGCTCCTCTCCCGGGCGCCGGAGTACCGGTACCTGCAGAAGTCGATCGCGGCCTTTCCGCCGGCGGAGGTCTTCGCCGGGCAGATGCGCGAGGCGGGCCTCGAGGTGCTGCGGGTGGAATCGCTCACCTTCGGCGTCGCGC
>JAEZJH010000047.1 GCA_023436385.1 Pseudomonadota bacterium | reverse complement strand
GCACCAGATCGATCCAGACCAGGTCGGCGAGGAGGAGGTGCACCAGCTGCAACGAGACCGGGGCGAGGAGGATCAGGTTGACCACCCCGATGCCCACCTGCGCGACGAACAGCACCACCAGCGACAGCGCCAGGGGGCGCACGCCGGGCCGCGGCGCCCGGGACGGGATCGCCACCGCTACGAAGGTGAGGAGCGCGCCGGCGGCGACGGCGAGGAAGGGGTGGAGCACCCGGAGCCGGAGGAGGAAGTGCGACGTCTCCGCGAAGTCCTGGGCGATCCCCTCCCGCAGGCTGCCGGCGGGGAAGAGCGTGTCGCCCAGGGCGGCCACCGCGCCGGTGGCGCCGACGATCATCGTGGCAAGCAGCGCGAGCCCCAGGGCGAACGGCACGACCACCCCCCGGGGCCGCGGCGCGGGCACGCCGAAGGACCAGAGACAGGTGAGCGCCAGGGCGGCGAGGAGGAGGAAGGTGTTGAGGAGGTGGATCGGCATCGCCAGCGCCCGGGCCACCGAGGCGTCGTCGGCGACCAGGCCGAAGAGCACCAGGCCCGCGCCCAGGAGCGCCTCGATCACCATCAGCACCAGGGAGGCCATCGCCGCCCGGCGCACCCGGTGCCCCTTGGCGAACGCCCGCCGGGCCAGCCAGACCAGGACGATCACCGCCAGCAGCGCGACGCCGCTGGTGGCCCGGTGGGTGAACTCGATCAGCGTCTCGGTGGAGGCGGCCCGGGGGACGATCGCGCCGTTGCAGGCGGGCCAGTGGCTCCCGCAGCCGGCGCCCGAGCCGGTGGCGCGCACGAAGGCGCCCCAGACGATCACCGCCAGGTTGTAGAGGAGGACCAGGACCGCGTAGCCGGCGAAGCTCTTGGAACGCATCGGCCGGACCTTATCACCGATCCTGCCGGGAGCCGTCCCACCCCCCGGCCAGCATTCGTTCCCGGACAGCGGCCCGGCCCCGCCGGATCGGGGCCGGGAGCACGCGGCGTCAGGGGAGCGTGTACGACGAGGTGGCCCGGTGGAGGCGCCAGAACCCGTCGTCGCCCAGGCCCACGTAAATCATCACCCAGCCCGTGCCGAAGGGCGCCACCGCCGGCTCCCGGACCGACTGGGAGTCGGTGCCGGTCGTGGAGAGCGCGACGGAGATGCCCATCTTGTCCCAGATGATCCCGTCGCCGGAGCTGGCGGCGCCGATGCGCCAGGGCCCGGGGTTGGTGCGGGAGAGATCGTAGCCGCCGTACCACATCAGGTAGCCGGTGCCGTGCCGGATCACCGCCGGCATCGCCGCCGAGGCGTTGTCGAAGGAGAAGCCGGAGCCCTTGGCGAGCACCTGGCCGGTCGAGGTCCAACTCGAGCCGGTTGCCGAGGTGGCCCGGCCGATCGACATCACCGCGCCCGGGTCGGCGCCGGTGTACCAGCCGACCCACCCGCCGGCGCCGTCGGGGAGCACCGAGAGATACCGGACCAGCGCCGCATCGAACGAGCCCGTCGGGCCCTTGGGCAGCACGTTGCTCTGGACCATGGTCCAGGTGTTGCCGTCGGTGCTGGTGGCGTAGCTCAACTTCGAGGTCTCGAGGAACCAGAGGTGGAAGGTGGTTCCGTCCCAGACCACGCTCGAGTCGATCTGCGAGGTGCCGGAGAGGCCGGTGACCGGGAGCGGGGTGGTGAAGTTCACGCCGTCGAGCGAGGTGGCGTGGTGGAGCTTCCGCGAGTAGCCGCCGGTGGAGGGGAGGCGCGCGAAGAAGAGGTGCAGGGTCCCGTTGACGTTGACCAAGGACGGCGAGCCGTCGCAGTTCGGGCAGCCGTACTGGTTCGAGACCCCCGCCGGCGGATCGAAGAGCACGCCCTTCTTCTGCCAGGCCCAGCTGTCCTGGGTGAACTTGCAGGCCGGGGAGCAGTCGTCGCCGGGAGCGTGGTTGCCGTCGTCGCAGTCCTCGCCGGAGTCGAGGACGTTGTCGCCGCACCCGGCGGCCCGGCAGGTGGTGCGGCAGGCGTCGGCCACCTCGTCGCTGTTCGCCTCGCCGTCGTCGCAAACCTCGTTGGGATCGGTGATCCCGTCGCCGCAGGTCGGGAGGACGCAGCCGACCCGGCAGGCGCCGGGCGCGTCGCCGTTTGCCTCGCCGTCGTCGCAGGGCTCGCCCGGATCGATCACGCCGTCGCCGCAGCGGGCGGGTAGGCAGTCGTTCCGGCAGGCGCCGGGGGCGTCGCCGTTGTTGGCCCCCTCGTCGCAGGTCTCGCCGGCGTCGACGACGCCGTCGCCGCAGAAGGCCTCGCGGCAGCTTGTTCGGCAGGCGCCGGGGCGCTGGTCGTTGTTGTCGGCGCCCTCGTCGCACTCCTCGCCGCCGTCGAGGATGCCGTCGCCGCACTTCGGGGCGATGCACCCGGGCCGGCAGTCGTCGGGGTCGGTGCCGAAGTTCCCCTCGCCGGGGTCGCAGCCCTCGTTCGAATCCCGGATCCCGTCGCCGCAGGTCGGCGCGATGCAGCCGGCGCGGCAGGCGTCGGGCGCGTCTCCATTTTCGGCGCCGTCGTCACAGGGCTCGCCGGTGTCGACCACCCCGTCGCCGCAGCGCGCGGGGAGGCAGTCCTCGCGGCAGCGATCCGGGTCGACGTCGCTGTTCCGCGCGCCCTCGTCGCAGGTTTCGCCGGGATCGACGACGCCGTCACCACAGCCCGCCGCCCGGCAGGAGGTGCGGCAGGCGCCCGGGTTGGTGTCGTGATTCTCCGCGCCCTCGTCGCACTCCTCGGCGGAGTCCTTCACGCCGTCGCCGCAGCGGGCGGCGGTGCAGTCGGTCCGGCAGGCGTCGGCGGTGGCGTCGTCGTTGGCGGCGCCGGCGTCGCACTCCTCGTTCCCGTCGACGGTGCCGTCGCCGCAACGGGCGTTCCGGCAGTCGCTCCGGCAGGCGCCGGCGCGGGTGTCGCTGTTGGCGACGCCCTCGTCGCACTCCTCGCCGGGATCGACGTGGTTGTCGCCGCAACGCGGTCCGCCACCGGTGCCGCCGTCCCCGGTTCCGGGATTGGTGTCATCCGAACAGCTGGACAGGAAGGCGGCCAGGGACAGGGCCACGACGAGGCCGAAAACGGTCTGCGAGCGCAAGCGCACCTCCACTCCCCAAATGGGCGCATCACTTAGTGGGGATAGGGGGATTGGCGCAATCGAAGAAGGGGGTCGTCAAGGCGCGCCCGGGGCGGAATGCGCCGGTGTCTGCAGATGAACACCGGTGGGGTCCGCCTGGGGACTCGCGGACAGGGCGCCCCAGCCGGGGGTCCGAGGCCCGGGTCCCGGCGAACCCCCGGAGGCGAACGCCCCGGGGCCATTCTCGCGGGGCCGGGAGGACGCGGGACCCGTCATGCCTGCGGCGCGCCCATCTCCCCGAGCCCGCGGATCAGCACCTCGCGCGGCTTGGCGCCGTCGGCGGGGCCGACGATCCCGTCCCGCTCCATCCGCTCGATCATCCGGGCCGAGCGGTTGTAGCCGATCCGCATCTTCCGCTGGAGCATGGAGATCGAGACCGTGCGCATCTCCGAGACGATGGCGATCGCCTGGTCGTAGAGCTCGTCGGAGAGGTCGTCCTCCTCGCCGCCGGCGCCGGCATCCTCCTCCGGCGCCTGGAGGATCGTCTCGTCGTAGATCGGCTTCCCCTGCGCCTTCAGGTGATCGACGACGCGCTTGATCTCCTTCTCCGTCACCAGCGCGCCGTGGACGCGCTGGATGTGGCTGGAGGTCGGGGGGAGGATCAGCATGTCGCCCTGGCCGAGGAGCTTCTCCGCGCCGGTGGTGTCGAGGATGGTCTGGGAGTCGACCCGCGATCGGAGGAGGAAGGAGACGCGGGAGGGGAAGTTGGCCTTGATGATGCCGGTGACCACGTCGACCGAGGGCCGCTGGGTGGCGACCATCAGGTGGATGCCGGCCGCGCGGGCCTTCTGGGCGATCCGCGCGATGTACATCTCGACCTCCTTGGACGCGACCATCATCAGGTCGGCCAACTCGTCGATGATGATCACCACGTACGGCAGCTTCTTGGGCGCCGGCTTCTCCTCCTCGGCCGGAGCCGGAACCGGGCCCGCCGCCGCGTCGGCCTCCGCCTCCATCCGCTCGATCGCCCGCTCCTCGGTCTCGCCCGCCTCGACGTCGATGATCAGGAGCTTCGAGGGCCCCTTCGGCGCGACGGGCGCCGGTGCCGGCTCGCCCCGGGCCGCCCGGGCCTCCGCCTCCGCCTGCAGCTCGGCGACGTGCTTGTTGTAGCTGGCCAGGTCCCGGACGCCGTTCTCGGCGAGGAGCGCGTACCGCCGCTCCATCTCGTCCACCGCCCAGCGGAGCGCCAGCGCCGCCTTCTTCGGATCGGTGACTACCGGGAGGAGCAGGTGCGGGATGCCCTCGTAGATCGAGAGCTCGAGCATCTTCGGATCGACCATGATGAACCGCACCTCTTCCGGCGTGGCCTTGAAGAGGAGGCTCATGATCATCGAGTTGACGCTCACCGACTTGCCCGAGCCGGTGGTGCCGGCCATCAGCAGGTGCGGCATCTTCCCGAGGTCGGCGACGAAGGGCATGCCCTCGATGTCCTTGCCGATCGCCATGGTCAGCTTCGACGAGGACTTCCGGAACATGTCTTGCTCGACGATCTCCTTCAGGTAGACGATCTCCCGCTTCCGGTTGGGGACCTCGATCCCCACCACGCCGCGGCCCGGGATCGGGGCGACGATGCGGACCCGGAGCGCCTCGAGGGCCATCGCCAGGTCGTCGGAGAGCGAGGCGATCTTGGAGATCTTCACGCCGGCCGCCGGCGCGAACTCGTACATCGTCACCACCGGCCCCGGCCGGATCCGCTCGACGTGCCCCTGGATCCCGAAGTCGGCGAGCTTCTGCCGGAGCTTCTCCGCGGTGGAGTGGAGCAGGGCCTCGTCGATGGAGACCGGGTGCTGCTCGTCGCGCCCGTCGAGGAGCGACATCGGCGGCAGGGTGAAGCCGCCCTCGCCGGTGATCAGGTCGAAGGCGGAGTCGGCGTCCTTCTTCGGCTTCGGCGGCGCCTTGGGGAGCTCGATGGTCGGCACCGGGAGCTTGCCGGCCTTCTGCAGCGCCTGCACCGCCGCCGGCGGGAGCGCGGAGACGTCGGGCGCGGGCTCGGCCTCGGGGGGCGCGGCCTCCGGCGTCTCTTCCGGCTCCGGCGCCGCGACGGTCTCGTCGGTGGGCTCGGGATCGGCTCCGGCCTTCCGCTTCCGGGACGGCAGCTTCGGCGCCACCGGCTCGCCCAGGGCCCAGGGCGGATCGGGGGGAAGCAGCGAGGCCTCGTCGCCCGCCGGCGGCGGCTCCGTGGCCTCGGCCTTCGCCTCGTGCTCCGGCGGCAGCACCACCGTCGGCTTGTGCTCCTCGGGCGGCGGCAGCGGCAGCACCCGGCCGTCGAGGTCGGCCTCGAGGTGCGCCTCGTCCTTCTTCTTGCGCCCGCGGCGCCGGGGCTTCTCCTCCTCCTCGGCGCTCGTCCCCTCCAGCGCCGCGGCCATCGCCGCCGCCGCGAGCTCGTCCTCCTCCGAGGTGTCCTCGTCCTCGCCGTCCTCGAGCTCCGCCAGGTCCGCGAGCATCGCCTCGCGCTCCGCCCGGTGCTGCTCGATCTGCTT
>JAEZJH010000543.1 GCA_023436385.1 Pseudomonadota bacterium | reverse complement strand
CCCGGAGACCGATCATGCCCCTGCCCTACGTCACCCCCGACCTGCCCGGCACCGGCGGCGGCTACAAGGTCACGCCGGAGGACTTCCGGGTCGACGAGCTCCCCGCCTACCTCCCCTCCGGCGAAGGCGAACACACCTACCTGCACGTGGAGAAGCGGGGGCTCGAGACCCGGGACGTGGTGCGGGCGATCGCCCGGGCCCTCTCGGTCCGCGAGGCCGAGGTCGGGGCCGCCGGTCAGAAGGACCGCTACGCCCTCTCCACCCAGTGGCTCTCCGTGCCCCGGGTCGATCCGGCGAAGGCGCTCGCCGTCGCCGGCGAGGGCTTCCGGGTCCTGGAGGCGAAGCGCCACGGCAACAAGCTCCGGACCGGACACCTCCGGGGCAACCGCTTCCGCCTCCGGATCCGCGGCGGCCTCCCCGACGCCGCGGCGCGGGCCCGGGCGATCGCCGCCGCCCTCGCCGCCCGCGGCCTGCCCAACTTCTACGGCCCGCAGCGCTTCGGGCGGGCCGGCGACAACGCCCTGCTGGGCCGGCTCCTCCTCCAGGGCGCCGACGATCCCCGGCTCGGCAGGGCCCGCCGGGATCCCAAGCTCCGGAGGCTGCTGATCAGCGCCTTCCAGTCCGAGGTGTTCAATCGCGTCCTCGCCAAGCGGATGGCCGACGGCACCTGGACCACGCCGCTCGCCGGCGACGTCCTCGAGAAGCTCGCCTCCGGCGGCCTCTTCGTCTGTGCGGATCCGGCGGCCGACGCGCCGCGGGTGACCGCCTTCGAGCTCTCCGTCACCGGCCCGATGCCGGGGCCGCGGGTGCGGCCGGCGCCGGACGGCGAACCGGCGGCGCTCGAGGCGGCGATCCTCGCGGAGACCGGGGTGACCCTCGAGGCCCTCGGCCGATCCCGGGACGCGGAGGGCGCTCGGCGCGCGCTGCGGATCCGCGTCGAGCCCATGGTCGAGGAGGATCCCGAGGGCGTGATCCTCGCCTTCGAGCTGCCCGCCGGCTCCTACGCGACGGTGGTGCTCGACGAGGTGGTGAAGCCCGGCCCGTGATATCTCGATTTCTTAACCGCTACGGCACCTGCTCCGCCTCGGCGAGCTCCCGGTCGAGCCGCTCGATCTCCTTGGTGGCTGCCTCCACCTCGAGGCTGTACTGCGGCAGTCCGTAGGTGTGGAACTTGAGGAGCGCCCGGTCGCGGCGGGCCACCGCCTCCTCCCGCTGCTGCTTCAGCCGGGCGAGTCGATCGACCGGCTTCGTCTCCGCGGCGCCGGGCTCGGGCTCGTCGGCGACGGCGAGGGCCGGGACGACGAGTGCCGCGCTGAGGAGCCCGGCAGCGAGGACCAGGGCGGGAAACGGGCGGCGCATGGCGGAACCTCCACCCCCGATCCTCTCCCCGGCGGCAGGTCCGATCAAGCCGGCGGGTAGACCCGCTCCTCGAGGAACTTCTCGAGGCGGAGGTCGATCAGCTCCGGCTGCTCGATGGTGGCGGCGTGGGACCCGCCGGGGACGAGGAGCAGCTCCGCCCCCGGGATCTGCTCCGCCATCTCCCGGGCGACCTTCGGGGGACAGAAGAAGTCTCGATCGCCGGCGATCACCAATGTGGGCACGTCGATCCGCGGGAGGACGTCGCTGGCGTCGTGGTCCTTGATCGCCCCGGCCAAGGAAAAGAACACCCGGAGGTCCAGGGCCGCCATGTGCTCGAGGTACGGCGGGAGCCAATCCCGGGGCGACAGGGTGGGATGGACGATCTGCAGGCGGCGGACGAGGAGGTCGGAGAGCCGCGGGTTCGCCGCCGCGAGGCCGGTGCAGAACCGGGCGAGGCGGGGACACTCGAGGGCGCCGAACCGGGCGACGGCGTAGACCAACTCCGCGGCCCGGGGCCGGCCCCAGAACGTGGAGAGCGCCTTCCGGTAGGTGCCCAGTGTCGGCACCAGGCCGGTCACCCGCCCCGGGTACTTCCGGAAGAACTCGAAGCCGAGCTGCGAGCCCATCGAGTGGCCGAGGAGACAGGCGCGCTCGATCCCGTTGGCGTCGAGGACCGCGGCGAGGTCGTCGCGGCAGATCTCCAGGGACATCCCCGACGGATCCCGCGGCGGATCGGAGCGGCCGTGACCCCGGTAGTCCCAGAGGAGCGTGGTGTAGCCCTTCCGCGCGAAGCGGGCGGCCATCGACTCCCAGAAGGTGATGGTGACCCCGAGGCCGTTCTGGAAGACGAGCGCCGGTCCCTCGCCGGTGCGCCGGTACCAGAGGCGGGTCCCGCCGTCGACCTCGACGTACGCTTCGGTGGTTTCGACCACGGTCTTGGGCGCCGGCTGCGTCACGGGGAGACAATAACGAATTCGACGCGCCGATTGGCCTCCCGCCCCTCTTCGGTGGTGTCGGGGGCGATCGGGCGCGAGGAGCCGTGCCCGAGGACGGTGAGCCGGGAGGCCGGGACGCCCTCCTTCACCAGGAAGTCCTTCACCGCCTTGGGCCGCACCCGGGAGAGCCAGGTGTTGACCTGGGCGTTGCCCTTCGAATCGGAGTGGCCCTCGATGCGCACGGCGAGCTTCGGGTTCTCCTTCAGCACCCGGGCCACCTCCCGGAGGATCGCGTGGGAGGCCGGGAGGAGATCGCCGGCAAAGGGCTTGAACGCGAGCTTCTCCGCCAGCTCGAGGCGGCCGTCCTTGATGGTCACCCGGGCGGAGGGGCCGGGCGCGGCGGCGGGGACCGGAGCCGGGGCCGCCGGGGCGACTGCGGCCACGGCGGGGACGACCGGGG
>JAEZJH010000385.1 GCA_023436385.1 Pseudomonadota bacterium | reverse complement strand
CGACAGCGCCGCGGTGGCGATCCCGCTGCCCGCGGGCCGCTATCACGTGACCGTGACCGACGCCTTCGAGCGCCCGCGCCTCCGTTCCCTGACCCGCGAGGTGGAGATCGGGGCCGGCGGGGAGATCCTCGTCGAGGTGGACCTCGAGGCCGAGGGCGAGGTCGACTCCGGGGACGGACCGGCACTGGTCGCGCCGCCGGAGGCCCGGACCGCGGCGATCGCCCAGGCGGCGCGGCGGGAGGCGGCGGCGCGGCTGGTGGCGGTCTGGCGGAGCGAGGCCGGGGACGGAAGGCGCCTGCACCTCGCGGTGGCGGAATCGCCCGGCGGGCGGATCGAGCGGCAGGCCCAGATCCGCGTCGGTCCCGGGGAGGAGGCCGCCGCCCTCGAGCGGCTGGTGCGGTTCGCGGTCTCGGGCGAGCTCGGTCCCGGCGTCGAGGACGCCTCGCTCGTCGCCGCCGCGCTGGCGCCCGTCGAGACCCCCGGGCCCTCCCGGACCGCCGGGTGGAAGACCTGGACCAAGTGGTCCGCGGCGGCGGCGGCGGTGGTGCTGGGCGTCACCGGTTCCTATCTGGCGATCGACGCCGAGCGCCGCGAGGATCGGCTGCAGGATCGGGTGGCGGCGTGGGGTGGGGCGGTGCCGTTCGAGCACCGCGGGCCGGCGATGGCGGAGCACGAGGCGATCGGCACGCGGCGCGACGCCGGTGTCGGTCTCCTCGTCGGCGCGGGCGTGGCCGCCGCCGGCGCGACGGTGTTGTTCTTCTTGGACGACGACGGCGGGTCGATTCGTTGACGCTGCTTGCCGGGGTTGCCTATCCTCGGCGCGGTCGTGAGGGCAGGGGGGGCGTCCGTCCCCTGGGGGCGCCATGTCGAGCGGCGAAATCACCATCGGGATCGATCTCGGGACCACCAACAGCGTCGTCGCCACCGTGCAGGACGGCGTGCCGATCGTCATCCCCTCGCGGAGCGGCCAGCGGCTGACGCCGTCGGTGGTGGCGGTCGCCAAGAACGGCAAACGCCTGGTGGGCTCGATCGCCAAGCGCCAGGCGATCACCAACCCGGAGCAGACGGTCTACGCCGCGAAGCGCCTGATCGGCCGCAAGTTCGCCTCGGACCCGATCGCCCACGCGCGGCAGGTGCTGCCCTACCGCATCGTCGACGGCGACCACGACGACGTGCGGATCGAGCTGGGCGGCCGGCCAATGGCGGTCCCCGAAATCGCCGCGATGATCCTGCAGGATCTCAAGCTCGACGCCGAGGCCTACCTCGAGCGGCCGGTGAAGAAGGCGGTGATCACCGTCCCCGCCTACTTCAACGACGGCCAGCGGCAGGCCACCAAGGACGCCGGCCGGATCGCCGGGCTCGAGGTGCTGCGCATCATCAACGAGCCGACCGCCGCGGCGCTGGCCTACGGGTTCGGCAAGGCGCCCCGCGGGCGGATCGTGGTCTTCGACCTGGGCGGCGGCACCTTCGACGTCTCCGTCCTCGAGGTGGAGCGCGGCGTCTTCGAGGTGCTCGCCACCGGCGGCGACACGTATCTGGGCGGCGAGGACTTCGACGGGCGGATCATCGACTGGCTGGTGTTCGGCTTCGCCAAGGAGCACGGCGTCGATCTCCGCCGGGACAAGATGGCGCTGCAGCGGCTCAAGGACGCGGCCGAGCGCGCCAAGTGCGAGCTCTCCACGCTCCGGGAGACGCGGATCGATCTCCCCTTCCTCTACACGCCGCCGGGGAGCGGCACCGCGCTCCACCTGCAGCGGGTGCTCTCCCGGGAGAAGCTCGAGGAGTTGACGCGGGATCTGGTCGACCGGACGGTGCGGCTCGCCGAGCAGGTCCTCGGCGAGGCCAACCTCCGGCCCGACCAGGTCTCCGAGGTGGTGCTGGTGGGCGGCCAGACCCGGATGCCGCTGGTCCAGGACGCGGTGGCGAAGCTGTTCGGGCGGGAGCCGTGCAAGGGCGTCCATCCCGACGAGGTGGTGGCGCTGGGCGCCGGCATCCAGGCCCACGCCCTCACCTCCCCCGACGCCGGGATGCTGCTCCTCGACGTCACCCCGCAGTCCCTGGGGATCATGATTGCCGGCGGCTACTCGAGCATCCTCATCCCCAAGAACACGGTGGTCCCCACCTCGAAGGCCCACTCCTTCACCACCGTGAAGGACCACCAGACCAGCGCCAAGATCCTGGTGCTCCAGGGCGAGAACCCGCGGGCGGAGGAGAACGAGCTGTTGGGCGAGTTCCTCCTCACCGGCCTCCGTCCGGCTCCCCGGGGCCAGGTGGAGATCGAGGTGCAGTTCGAGATCTCCGCCGACGGCATCGTCTCCGTCAGCGCCCGCGACAAGGAGACGGGTCAGCAGCAGTCGATCACCGTCACCGCCACCTCCAACCTCTCCGAGGAGGAGATCCGGCAGATCATCGACGAGCAGCGGGACTACTTGGTCGAGCAGAAGCAGAGCGAGGAGATCGACCGGAAGCGGACCGAGGTGCAGCACCTGCTCGCCGACGTCGAGGGGCTCTTCCCCGACGTCCGGCAGGTGGTCTCCGGCACCGACTTCGGCCAGGACGCGATCGCCCGGGCAGAGCGGACGGTCGAGGCGGCCAAGGAGGCGATCGCCCGGAAGGACCTCGAACGCCTGGCCGCCTCGCAGGAGCAGCTGGGCCGGACGCTCTCCCTCTTCCGCGGGGTGATCCAGCGGATCGGCGGGGCACGGTAAGCCATGGAACGGCACCTGGAACAGCGCCCGGCGGAGCCCCGGGATGAGCCCGAAGCGGACGAGATCATCGAGATCTTCGACGCGGAACCGTCCGCCGCGCCCCCGTTCCCCGACACTTCGCCCTTCGACGGGCCGGCGGTGGAGCCGGGGTCGGTGGGGGCCTGGGCGCCGCACGCGGCGGGGGACGACCAGGTGGAGGTCTTCGACGCTCCCGGCGAGGAGCCCGCCGTCGAGTGGACCCCGGAGATGGTCGGGGAGCCGGTGGCGCCGAGCGACGCGCCGGTCTTGCCGGCAGCGGCGATCCCGCCCGCGGCGGAGGCGCCGATCAAGGCCACCGCGATCCCGCTCCCGGCTCCGGCCGCCCCGGAGGTACCGGAAGCCGCGCCGGTCGCGGTGCCGCTGCCCGCCCCGGCCTTCGCCGCCGATGTCTCCACCGACGGTGAAGACGTGCTCTCCCTCTTCGTGCCGGCCCCCGAGCCGGCGGCGCCTGAGCCTGCCGCCGGGAGGGCCGACGACGCGGTCGACGGCGCCCGGGACCTCTTTGCCCTGGGCGACTTCACCGGGGCTCTCGAGCTGCTCGGGGGCGCGCTGGCCCGCGATCCGCACCACGCCGAGGCCCGGGAGCTCTTCGCCCGGACCGAGGAGACCCTGGTCCAGATGTACGAATCGAAGCTGGGCCGGCTCTCGCAGACACCCCGGGTGCGGCTCCAGCCCGACGAGATCGTCTGGCTCAACCTCGACCACCGGGCCGGCTTCGTCCTCGCCCAGATCGACGGCCAGGTCTCCCTCGAGGACATCTTCGCGCTCTCCGGGATGAGCCGCCTCGACACCGCCAAGATCCTGGTCGAGTTGCTCGAGCAGGGTGCGATCGCCTCGTAACGCAACGCCAACAGCTTGAAGGAGACATCATGAGTCGCGCTTCGTGGATGGTGGTGATCCTGGGGGTTGCGTATTGGGGATGCGCCGGCTCCGGAAGTCCGGATACGCAGGGCGGCCCTGGAGGAAGTGGAGGAGGCGGCGCGGGTGGAACCGGTGGCCTGGAAGGGACCGCGGGGTCGGGAGGGGCGGGCGGGACCGGGGCCGGCTTGAATCGGTGCCTCGCCGATTACTGTTCCTGTGTCCCGGACTGTTGTTCCCCCCAGGGAGATCGAATCCACTCCTTCTTCGACGACGAGGAGTGGGCGTGGTTCTGCCCGGAAGGGACCACCGACGTTGCGGGCTGCACACCGGAAACCTGTGCCTGCGATCAGGCGACCCAGTTCTACTGCGTCACGGCGTGCTGCGCCAAACATGACGATGCGTTGTACGAGGCCGTGTGTGTGGACGGTGAATGGGCATGTCCCGCCAAGGCGACGCAGCCCTACAGCGAGTGCCTGGAGGTGGTTTGCCCCTGTGAGTACTATGCCGTCCTGCCCGGGGACCGGTGCGACCCGGAGGGCCAGATGTACTGCGAGATGGCGCCGGACGCGCTCGAGTGGGCCTGCGGCGCTGGTTCGGGACTGCCGACCTGCCAGACCTGCAGCGGTTTCGATCCCGGGATGACGACTCCGGAAGATTGCCGGTGCGAGTGCGCTGAGTGGGACGCCGTCGTCTGCCACGCGGACCAGGCCGGATAGGTCCGGCTCTGCCCTGCTCGGTCTTCCCGGGCAGGGCGTTGCCGCGGCGCGTCGACCTCCGTAATTCCCGGGGATCCCTTTCCTGGAGGTCCCCGTGGCGGAGCCCAGTCCGAAGAAGATCGTCCTCGCCTACTCGGGAGGCCTGGACACCTCGGTGATCCTGGCCTGGCTGAAGGAGCGGTACGGCGCGGAGATCGTCGCCTTCTGTGCGGATCTCGGGCAGGGCGAGGAGCTTTCGCCGCTCGCGGAGAAGGCGAAGCGCACCGGGGCCGCGGCGTACGTGCAGGTCGATCTCCGGGAGGAGTTCGTCCGCGACTACGTGTTCCCGGCGCTCCGGGCCAACGCGGTCTACCAGGGCACCTACCTCCTCGGCACGGCGCTGGCGCGGCCGGTGATCGCCAAGCACCAGATGCGCGTCGCGCGGGAGCATGGCGCGGACGCGGTGGCCCACGGCGCCACCGGCAAGGGCAACGACCAGGTTCGCTTCGAGCTGGGCTTTAACCACTTCGATCCGCACATCCGCATCCTCGCCCCCAGGCGCGAATGGGAACTCGGCTC
>JAEZJH010000336.1 GCA_023436385.1 Pseudomonadota bacterium | reverse complement strand
GCGCGATACATGGGGTCTCCGGACAAGGTAGACAAACACTCTACCTCGCCCGGCCGCCGTATACGCTCGCCGTATACGCTACCGCTTGCCGAGCTTCCGGCAGAGGCGGCCCAGCTCTTCCTGCTCGGCCGCGGTGAGCCCGCCCAGCTCGTCGACGATCGCCCGGACGTGGCCCGGGAAGATCGCCTCGATCAGCTTCCGGCCGGCCGGCGTGAGGTGGACGGTGACGAACCGCCGGTCCGCCTCGTCCCGCTCCCGCCGCACCAGCCCCCGCTTCTCGAGGTTGTCGACCACCAGCGTGAGGTTGCCGCCGGTGCGGAGGAGCTTTTCGGCGAGGGCCCGCTGGCAGAGCGGGCCCAGGTGATGGAGCGCCTCGAGGACGCCGAACTGCGACTCGGTGAGCTCGAGGGTGCCCAGCCGCCGGTTGAGCCGCGAGGAGACCGTGTCCGCGGAACGCACCAGCTTGATGAAGGTATCGAGGGCCCGGACCTCGCCGGGCTTTCCCTGGTAGTGCGTCCCCATCGTCTCCCCTGCGAGGGACCGGCGGGTGCCGTCCGGCCCCGCCCCTAGGTCCGCGTCGCGCCGGCCGCTAGGCCTTCTGGATCAGCTCGAAGTCGAGGTTGATCAGCACCTCGTCGCCCACCATCACGCCGCCGGTCTCGAGGGCGTTGTTCCAGGTGAGTCCGAAGTCCTTCCGGCTGATCTTGGTGGTGGCGGAGCCGCCGCGGCGCAGGTTGCCCCAGGGATCCTTGACCTCGGCGTCGAGGCCCTCGACGTCGAGGGTGACCTCCTTGGTGACGCCGCGGATGGTCAGGTCGCCGGTCACCTGCAGCTTGCCCTTCCCCTTCGCCTTGGCGCGCTTGGAGACGAAGGTCATCTTCGGGTGCTTGGCCGTGTCGAAGAAGTCCGGGCTCCGGAGGTGCTCGTCCCGCTTCTCGTTGTCGGTGTTCACCGAGGCCGTCTCGATATCGGCGCGGATGGCGATCTTCTCCGGGACCTTCGGGTCGAAGTCGACCGTGCCGGCGAGCCGCTGGAACGAGCCCTTCACGTTGGACACCATCATGTGCTTCACGCGGAAGCCGGCGCTGCTGTGGGAGTTGTCGAGCTCGTAGGTGGCGGCGGAGGCGAGCGCGGGGGCCGCAACCAGGGCGGCGGCGGCCAACGAAAACAGGAACGAGCGCTTCATGGGAAGAATCTCCTCGGCGGCACCGCCGCCATGTCTTGTTCAATCTTCAATCCTTCAATATTGAAGGATTGAGCCGATCACTAGCGGGAGGAGGACTCGCTGTCAAGCCGGGCCTCCTGCTTCACCTCCGCCCGTCGGGTGCTACGATGCGGGACTCCCTCGCGAGGTGCGCATGCTCGGAACCCTCTTCCGAACGAAGACCGTGGACCAGCTTCGGGCCAGCGCCCTCCAGCCCGAACACCAGCTGAAACGCCGCCTCTCGGCGTTCGACCTGACCATGTTCGGGATCGGCGCGATCATCGGGGCCGGCATCTTCTCCACCATCGGCACTGCCGCCGCCGGCAACCTCGCCGACGGCCGCCCCGGTGCCGGCCCCGCCCTGATCATCTCCTTCCTGCTCACCGCCCTCGCCTGCGGCTTCACCGCCCTCTGCTACGCGGAGCTGGCCTCGATGATCCCGGTGTCGGGCTCGGCCTACACCTACGCCTACGCGACGCTGGGCGAGGTGGTGGCCTGGATCATCGGGTGGGACCTGGTGCTCGAATACGCCGTCTCCAACGTGGCGGTGGCGATCAGCTGGGGCGACTACGCCCGCAGCCTGTTATCCGGCTTCGGGATCGACATTCCCGGCTGGCTGGCGATGGATCCGCGCACCGCCCTCACCGTGGCCGAGGACTACCTGCGGAACGCCGCGCCCGGCCTCGAGCTCGGCTTCTTCGAGAAGCTGGCCCTCCTCGACCGGGCCCGGGACGGCCTGGTAGACGGATCGCTGGTCTTCGCCAACTGGAACGTCCTCCGGGAGGCGCCGCTCCTCCTCGGCTTCCCGATCGCCATCAACCTGCTGGCGGTGGTGATCACCCTGGGGATCACCTGGCTCTGCTGGCTGGGGATCCGGGAGAGCGCCCGGGCCAACACCGTGATGGTGGTGGTGAAGCTGGTGGTGCTCCTCGGAGTGATCGCCGTGGGCGCGGCCTTCGTCGACCCCGACAACTGGAAGCCGTTCGCGCCCAATGGCCTGGGCGGCGTGCAGGCCGGCGCGGCGATCATCTTCTTCGCCTTCATCGGCTTCGACGCCGTCTCCACCACCGCCCAGGAGTGCCGCGAGCCGGGCCGCGACCTCCCCCGGGGCATCCTCTGGTCGCTGGTGATCTGCACCCTGGTCTACGTCGCGGTCACCGCGGTGGTCACCGGGATGGTCCCCGCCGCCGAGCTGGGTAGCCGGGCCGATCCCCTCGCCTACGTCTTCGAGCGGTTCAACCTCCCCTGGCTGGCCGGGGCGATCTCCGTCGGCGCGGTGATCGCCACCGCCGCCGCCCTCCTCGTCTACCAGCTGGGCCAGCCCCGGATCCTGATGGCGATGAGCCACGACGGGCTCCTCGGCCCGTGGTTCGGCAAGATCCACCCGAAGCACGGGACGCCCTCGAACTCGACGATGCTCACCGGCCTGGTGGTGGCGGCCCCGGCGGCGCTGATGAACATCGGCGAGGTGGTGGAGCTGGCCAACATCGGCACCCTCTTCGCCTTCGCCATCGTCTGCGCCGGGGTGCTGATCCTCCGGGTCCGGGAGCCGGAGACGACGCGGAAGTTCCGGGTGCCCTTCCCCTGGCTGGTCGCACCCCTGGGGATCGTCTCCTGTGTCTGGCTCGCCTGGGGGCTTCCGGTGGTGACCTGGGAGCGGTTCTTCATCTGGCTGGTGATCGGCCTGGGGATCTACTTCCTCTACGGGATGAAGCAGAGCCGGATGGCCCACCGGCAGGAATCGGCGCCGGGGGAGCTGCCGCCGGCCTAGCAGCTTCGCGAGGACGCGGCGGACGCCGCGGGGGGGTGGGTTCGATGCGTGTCGCCGTCCGGTGGGCCGGGCTCGTCGTCGCGGTCCTCCTCGCCCTCCCCGCCGCCTCCCGGGCGGCGGCCTTCCGGAGCGGGGACGAGGTCCTGATCCCCGCCGGCGAGACGGTAGCCGACGACCTCTACGTCGCCGCGGGTCGGGTGCGGATCGAGGGCTCCGTCTCCGGCGATCTGGTGGTCTTCGCCGGCGAGCTCGACCTGCGCGGCCCGGTGGGCGGCGACCTCCTCGCCGCCGCCGGGCAGGTGCGGGTCGACGGGAGCGTCGCCGACAGCGCCCGGATCGCCGCCGGCGAGGTGACCCTGGTCGGCTCGATCGGCGAGGACCTGGTGGCCGCCACCGGCAACCTCCTCGTCGGTCCGGCGGCGCGGATCGGCCGGGACCTGGCCGCCGCCGGCGGCGCGATCGAGGGGCGGGGGGCGGTGGGCCGGCAC
>JAEZJH010000466.1 GCA_023436385.1 Pseudomonadota bacterium | reverse complement strand
GTACGAGGGCCAGGACGTCGAACTCCGGGGCTGGCTCGACAATCGCCGCTCGTCCGGCAAGCTCCACTTCCTCCAGGTCCGGGACGGCACCGGCACCATCCAGGCGGTCGTCTTCAAGGGCGACGTGACGCCGGAGGTGTTCCACGAAGCCGACCACCTTCCCCAGGAGTCGGCGCTCAAGGTCCGCGGCACCGTCCGCGCCGACGCCCGCTCGCCGATCGGCTTCGAGCTGTCGGTGAAGGACCTCGAGGTGATCTCCCGGGCCGCGCCCGACTACCCGCTGGGCCACAAGGATCACGGCGTCGCCTTCCTGATGGACAAGCGGCACCTCTGGCTCCGGTCCAACCGCCAGCGGGTGATCATGGCGGTCCGCCACACCATCGTGAAGGGGATCCGCGACTACTTCGATCAGAACGGCTTCCGGCTGGTCGACGCGCCGATCCTCACCCCCGCCGCCTGCGAGGGGACCAGCACGCTCTTCGAGGTCCCCTACTTCGACCTCGGCAAGGCCTTCCTCACGCAGTCGGGCCAGCTCTACGGCGAGGCCGCGGCGATGGCCTACGGGAAGGTCTACACGTTCGGCCCCACCTTCCGTGCCGAGAAGTCGAAGACCCGCCGGCACCTCACCGAGTTCTGGATGGTGGAGCCGGAAGTGGCGTTCATGGACCTCGAGGAGGACATGAACCTGGCGGAGGACTTCCTCTGCTTCCTGCTCGAGCGGGTGCTCGAGAACCACGAGAAGGAACTCCGCACCGTCCTCGAGCGGGACACCGCGAAGCTCCAGGTGGTGAAGAAGCCGTTCCCGCGGATCACCTACGACGACGCCATCGCCACGCTGCAGAAGGCCGGTCATCCGATCAAGTGGGGCGACGACATCGGCGGCGACGAGGAGACGGTGCTCTGCTCGCAGTTCGACCGGCCGGTGATGGTCCACCGCTTCCCGATGGAGATGAAGGCGTTCTACTTCAAGCGCGATCCGGCCAACGCCAAGCTCGCGCTCGGCGTGGACGTCCTCGCCCCCGAGGGCTACGGCGAGATCATCGGCGGCGGCCAGCGCGAGGAGGACTACGAGACCCTGGTCGGCCGCCTCGACGAGCACGGGCTGCCGCGCGAGGCCTTCGACTGGTACCTCGATCTCCGCCGCTGGGGCGGCGTGCCGCACGCCGGCTTCGGCCTCGGCGTGGAGCGCACCGTCTCCTGGATGTGCGGCCTCCACCACGTCCGCGAGACCATCCCGTTCCCGCGGATGATCGAGCGCCTCACGCCGTAGCGGCGACGCGGCCACCGGCCCCGGAGCACCGGGGCCGGCGCCTTCCGCCCCGAATCAGCCGGGACGGCCGTTCGGCCGGAGCGCCACCGCCACGTTGGCGGGCCGCGCCGCCTCGTCCGGTCCGGACGCCTCGATCCGGGTCCGCGGGAGGTAGCGACCGCCCTCGAGCTCCCGGAGGTAGCGGACCAGGCCCTCCCGGACCTCGCAGCGAAGATCCCAGTTCTTGCCGGCGTCCGCCGAGGAGACCGTCGCCCGGGCGGTGATGGTCCGCTCGGTGGCGACGGTCACCTGGATCTTGGCGACCTTCCCGTCCCAGTTCGGGCTCCGCTCGCAGATCCGCACGAGCTCCTCGCGCAGCCGGTCGACGGGGACGGTGAAGTCCGCCGGGATCTCCACGGTCCCCAGGATCTCCGGGGACTGCTTGGTCCAGTTCTGGAACGGCTGCTCGAGGAAGCGGCCGATCGGGACGATCAGCCGGCGGAGGTCCCAGACCTTCACCACCACGTAGGTCAGGTGGATCTCCTCGATCGTGCCCCACTCCCCCTCGACGATCACCGTGTCGCCGATCCGCACCGGCTGCGTGATCGAGAGCTGCAGGCCGGCGAGGAGGGAGGAGATCGACTTCTGCGCGGCGAGGCCGACGACGATACCGGCGATCCCGGCCGAGGCCAGGAGCGACATCCCGACCTTGCGGACCACCTCGAACTGCGTGAGCACCAGGGCGGTGCCGAGGGTGCCGACGAGGACGGTGGCGGCGCGGCGGAGGAAGGCCAGCTTGGTGCGGATGCTCCGCCGCCGGCCCTCGTCGGTGGAGCCGCGGAGGAGCACCGCCTCGGCGGTGTCCGCGGCGAAGGCGACGAGGCGGACCGCCAGCCAGGCCGCCGAGACCAGGAGGAGGCTCTGCTGCAGGTGACCGACCACGGCCTGGGCCGGGACGGAGAGCCGGAGGAGCCCGATCAGCGGCCCGACGAAGGCGAGGGAGAAGATCACCCGGGCCGGGCCCCGAAGGGCGGCGAGGAGCCGATCGTCCCACTCGGCGGCGGTCCGCCGGGCGATCCGATCGACCGCCGCGAAGCCGATCCAGGCGAGGAGGAGGCCGAGGAGCCACGCCGCGATCACCGCCACCCCGAGGCCGATCCACTGCCAGGCGGCGACCTCGAGGAAGCGGACCCGGACCAGCACCTCCGGAACCCGCTCGCCGAGCGGCCCGGGGCCGTGGGCGGCAAACAGCGCCGGGATCCGGGCCACGGTCCCGGCGCCGATCCGCCACTCGTCCCCGCGCCGCACCATCCGCACCGGCACCGGTTCGGTCCCCAGGGCGACCGTTCCCAGGATCTCCGCGTCGACGCCGTCCTCGGGAGTCCCCTCGGGGAGGTCGGAGACCCGCTCCCACTCGATCCAGAGGGTCCGGTCGAGGACCTGCTTCAGCTGTCGGGCCAGGCGTGGGCCGGCCTGCTCCCGGTTCTTCGCCGGAAACCCGGAGAGCTCGAGGGCGTTGGCCGCGGTCCGGTAGTCCCCGTCACGACCCGAGTCGATGAAGTGCCGGAGCGCCCGGCGCGGCGTGGTCAGGTCGGGGGCGGATCCCGCTTCCCCGGCGCCCCCCGCTCCCGGCGGATCGGCGGCGGCGGCGAGCGCCGGCGCGAGCACGAGGAGCGAGACGAGGAGCGAAAGCGGGAGCGGGAACCACCGGCGGGACATCGTTGCCTCCTTGCCCGCGCACCCTACCATCCGAGCCGACGACGACAAGCCGGGCGTCCGACGTCGCGCCCGCTCCCTCCTCCGGTTTCGGGTGCCGCTCCCGTCGGGCTCGCGCCGCGCTCGCCGGCCCTGTCCGTCGCCGCCACCCGACGGTTCTCGCCAGGGAAAATCGCCGATTCGGCCTTGACCGCTCGCTTCGACGCGCTATGGGTGGGAGGTCCATTTTTCCAGGAGCGCAACGTGACCCAGGTCGACATCGGAATCTCGGAAGGCAATCGGAAGCAGATCGGCGAGGGCCTCTCGCGACTGCTCGCGGACACCTACACGCTGTATCTGAAGACCCACAACTTCCACTGGAACGTCACGGGGCCGATGTTCAACACGCTCCACCTGATGTTCGAGACCCAGTACAACGAGCTCGCCCTGGCGGTCGACCTGATCGCGGAGCGCATCCGCGCCCTCGGCTACCCCGCGCCGGGTTCGTACTCCGAGTACGCGAAGCTCACCGTGGTCAAGGAGGAGACCGGGGTCCCCGCCGCCGAGGAGATGATCCGGCAGCTGGTGAAGGACCAGGAGGCAGTGGTCCGCACCGCCCGGTCGATCTTCCCGGTGGTCGAGGAGGCCCACGACGAGGCCACCGCCGACCTCCTCACCCAGCGGATGCAGATCCACGAGAAGACCGCCTGGATGCTCCGGAGCATGCTCGCCTAGCACGCGGCCCCGGAGCCGGCCTTGCTCTCCTCGATCGATCGGTTCTTCTACGATCTACCGTTGGTCTGGGCCGGCTCCCTGGCCAGCCTGATCGCCGGCGTCGCCGCCGGCATCGGCGCCCTGCCGGTGTTGGCGGTGCGCCGCCTCTCGCGCCCGGTACACGACTCCCTCCTCGGCTTCGCCGGCGGGGTGATGCTCGCGGCCTCGGCGTTCTCCCTCCTCCTTCCGGCCCTGCGGGTAGCCGGCCTCCGCTGGGAGAGCCCGATCGGCGGGGCCGTGGCGGTGGCCCTCGGCTTCGTCGGCGGGACGATCGGCCTCTTCGCCCTGCACCATGCGGTGCCCCACGAGCACTTCGTGAAGGGCCGGGACGTGGAGGTGGGGCGGGAGATCCGCCGGATCTTCCTCCTCGTCCTCGCCATCACCCTCCACAACTTCCCGGAAGGGCTGGCGGTGGGCGTCGCCTTCGGTGGCGGCGAGGTGACCGACGGCCTGGCGGTGACCGCCGGGATCTTCCTCCAGAACCTGCCGGAGGGCCTGATCGTGGCGGTGGCGCTGATCGGCACCGGCTACGGCCGCGGCAAGGCGATCGCCATCGCCCTGGGCACGGGCGCGGTGGAGACCCTGGGCGGCCTGGTCGGCGCCGGAGCCATCGCCGTCGCCGGCGCGATCTTGCCCTGGGGGCTGGCCGCGGCCGCCGGGGCGATGACCTTCGTGGTCGCCCACGAGGTGATCCCCGAGGCCCATCGGCAGGGGAACGAGACCCCGGCCACCTTCGGCCTGGTGGTCGGCTTCGCGGTGATGATGATCCTCGACGTTGCCCTTGCATGAGCGGCCGCGGGCCCTCCCGGAACCCAAGCAGCCCCTTGAACCGTCCGGCTCGATCAGCGCTTACCGGCCACCTGCCGCTGGACCCGCGGCGGCGCCGCCGCCTCGATCCGCACGCCCGTCCGGCCCTCGGCGGCGGCGGCGAGGGC
>JAEZJH010000231.1 GCA_023436385.1 Pseudomonadota bacterium | reverse complement strand
CAGGAGAGGCACTCCCCCGCCATCTCCTCCCGGCAGCTCGCCGGGAGCGCAGCGCACGTCTTCAGGCAATCCTCGAGGTAGCCCTCGCGAACCTCGGGGAGACACGCGACCTCGGCCTCGCAGAGCTGGCCGCAATTGACGGAGGGCACGTGCCCCGCCTCGGCGGCACAGCCCCCGAGGGCGAGGAGCAGCACGGCAAACGGGACGAACGACCGGTGCAGCCTCGCAGCCAAGGTCATCTCCGGGGCCGATTTCCTCCGGAGCTTACCGGCCGGAGGAGCCGGGGAGGGAGAACTTCGCCGTTCTCCGTTCCGACCCCGACCTTCCCCCGTTCAAACGGCTTCGGCCAGTTCGATCGGGCGAACCCGGCCCCCGGATACCCCGCGCCGTGGCGCTTACCCCCCGGCCACCCAGTCGCGGGGCTGGAAGAAGCCCATCGCGTACTCCTCCTGGGAGCCCGGGAGCGGCTTCCAGTCGTAGGCCCAGCGGGCCTTGGGCGGGAGCGACATCAGGATCGACTCGATCCGGCCCATCGTCCGCAGACCGAACACCGTGCCCCGGTCGTAGACCAGGTTGAACTCGGCGTACCGCCCGCGGCGGAGGAGCTGGAACTCCCGCTCCCGGTCGTTCCAGGGGACGTCCTTCCGCCGCTCGACGATCGGGACGTAGGCCGGGAGGAAGGCGGCGGCGACCTCGCGGACGAAGGCGAAGGTCTCCTCGGTGGGGGCCAGGTCGTCGAAGAAGATCCCGCCCACGCCCCGCATCTCCCGCCGGTGCGGGATATAGAAATATTCATCGCAGCGGGCCTTGAAGGCCGGGTAGTAGCCGGGATCGTGGCGGTCGCACGCCTCCTTCAGCGTGCGGTGGAAGTGGGCCACGTCCTCGGTCCGCCCGTACGCCGGGGTGAGGTCGAGGCCGCCGCCGAACCAGGTCTTTCCGCCGCGCTCGAGGAGGCGGAAGTTGGCGTGGACGGTCGGGATGTGGGGGCTCTTGGGGTGGAGCACCAGGGAGACGCCCGCGGCGAAGAAGACCGACCCCTCGCCCCGAAGCTCGGGGTCGAGGGCCGACGGCACCTCGCCGTGAACCTCGCTGAAGTTCACCCCCGCCCGCTCGAAGATCGCCCCGTCCTCGAGGACCCGGGTCACCCCGCCGCCGCCACCCGGGCGCTCCCAGCGGTCCTCGCGGAACCGACCGCCGTCGTCGACGAGCTCGAGGGCGGCGGTGTAGCGATCCTGGCACTCGCGGAACAGGGCGGCGGCCCGCTCCCGGAGCGGCCGCGCGTCGTGATCGATCATCCGGTCCTCCCGGGGACGAGGATGGATCCTCCGTCCCCGTCGGTCCTGCCGGGCAGCGTCCCGGGGGCTCGATCCGCCCCCGCCCACGACACCCGGCCTACCGCTTGCCCTCTTCTCCGCCGGCCGGGCGCTCGGTCTCCTCGTCGCCACCGGTGAGGCTGCGCTTGAACCCGCGGATCGCCCCACCCAGGCCGGCGCCCAGCGCCGGGAGGCGCGTCGCGCCGAAGAGGAGGAGCAGCACCCCGGCGATGATCAGGAGCTCGGTGACGCGAAGACCAAACATCGAAAACCCTCCGGAACTTGGCCGAGGGTGTAGCAGGGCCCCCCCCGTTCTGCAATCGACCGGCCGGGGCCGGGGGCCGGGGCGCCGGAGGAGCCCGGGGGAGGCGGACGGAGTCCGTCCGCCGGCATCCGTTCGGGGACAGCCAGGCGTGCTGCCGGGGGTCTACCAAGGCGTGGCTGTCCGGGGCGCCGGTCGCTGTCTACCTTCTGCACGCGGGGCCGGGTCGACCGGCCCGAATCACGCGTGGGCGGAGGAGGCGAGGGATGGCGCGGAGCTGGGCGACGATGGCCCCCGAGGTCATGAAGTGGGGAAACAAGAACGTGCAGACGCTCCGGAGGCTAAGCGACTACGACGTCGATGACTGGCTGGGGACGGTGGGCCTCCGGCGGCGCACCTCGGCGACGGCCCGGGCCGCGACGGCGGCGGGCCTGCTCCTGGGCGGGGTGGCGGTGGGGCTGGCGGCGGGGATGATCCTGGCGCCGAAGAGCGGCCGGGAGATCCGGCAGAGCCTGGCCGGCCGCGGCTGGACGGCGATGCCCCGGCGCGACCGCGGCTCCTCGGTGGAGGCGCAGTCGATCTCCTCGACGAACTTGTCGTAGCCAGAGCCGGGTGGTGGCCGTGGAGCCGGTGGGACCACGGCCTCCGCTGCCGGTCGAGCCGTGGCGCGGTCACGGAGCTCCGCCCTGCGGGCGGAGCTCCGCAGCGTCATCAGCGTAGGAGCGTCCTGCGGACGCTCATACCTCGAGCAGGATCCGCTCCGGCGCCTCGAGGCACTCCTTGATCTTGAGGAGGAAGGTCACCGCCTCCCGGCCGTCGACCAGGCGGTGGTCGTAGGTGAGGGCCACGTACATCATCGGGCGGATCTCGATCCGGTCGTCCACCACCACCGGCCGCTTCTCGATCTTGTGCATCCCCAGGATGCCGGACTGCGGCGGGTTGAGGATCGGCGTGGAGAGCAGCGAGCCGTAGACGCCGCCGTTGGTGATGGTGAAGGTCCCGCCCTGCAGCTCCTCGAGCTTCAGCCGGCTCTCCGCGGCCCGCTTGCCGAAGTCGGCGATCCGCGCCTCGACCTCCGCGAACGAGAGGGTGTCGGCGTCGCGGATCACCGGGACGGTGAGGCCCTTGCCGCCGCCCACCGCCACCCCGACGTCGTAGTAGTTCCGGTAGACGATCGCGTCGTCCCGGAGCTCCGCGTTGACCGCCGGGAAGGCCTTGAGCGCCTCGATCGACGCCTTCACGAAGAACGACATGAAGCCGAGCTTGAGCCCGTGGCGCTTGACGAAGGCGTCCTGCCACTGGGCCCGCAGCTCCAGGCAACGAGACATGTCGATCTCGTTGAAGGTGGTGAGCATCGCCGCGGTCTGCTGCGCCCGGACCAGCCGCTCCGCGATCGTCTTCCGGATCGGCGAGAGCGCCACCACCTGCTCCTCGCGGCCGAGCGCCGGGGCCGCCGGGGCCGGGACC
>JAEZJH010000197.1 GCA_023436385.1 Pseudomonadota bacterium | reverse complement strand
GCCACGATCTGGCCGAGGACCCGCTCGACGAACTCCGAGCCGCCCTTCACCAGCGGCGGGAGCCGCCCGTGCTTGGCGCTCTTCGGCGCGCCGATCTTGGCCTCGTGCAGGGCGCCGAGGGCCATGTCGACGGCGACGAAGTTCTTCTCCACCACCTCGCGGCCGCGCTTGCCGTAGCTCTTCTCGAGGAAGCGCTTGATCTCCGCGATCGCCTCCTCCCGCGGGAGGATGTTGGCGAGGGCGAAGAGGCAGGGCTGCATCACCGTGTTGATGCGGCTGCCCATCCCGGCCTCGCGGGCGACGTGGAGGGCGTCGATCACGAAGAGCCGGATCTTCTTGGCGAGGATGTCGTCCTGCACCTGCATCGGCAGGTGGTCCCAGACCTCGTCGGGGCCGAAGGGGCTGTTGAGGAGGAAGATCGCCCCCTCGTCGGCCACCTTGAGCATGTCGACGCGGTCGAGGAACGGGAACTGGTGGCAGGCGACGATGCTCGCCCGGTCGATCAGGTAGGTCGACTGGATCCGCTCCTTGCCGAAGCGGAGGTGCGAGGCGGTCACCGACCCGGACTTCTTGGAGTCGTAGACGAAGTAGCCCTGGGCGTCGAGATCGGTGTTCTCGCCGATGATCTTCACCGAGGACTTCGCCGAGGAGACGGTGCCGTCGGAGCCGAGGCCGTAGAGGACGGCGCGGACCGAGGCGGTCTCCGTGGTGAACGTCTTGTCCCACGGCAGGGAGAGGTGGGTCACGTCGTCGACGATGCCGACGGTGAAGTGCCGCTTCGGGGCCGGCTTGGCCGCCTCCTCGAAGACGCCCTTGACCATCGCCGGGGTGAACTCCTTCGAGGAGAGCCCGTACCGGCCGCCGATGATCCGCGGCATCGCGCCGCCGCGCTCGGCGAAGGTGGCGATCACGTCCTGGTAGAGCGGCTCGCCGGCGGCGCCCGGCTCCTTGCAGCGGTCGAGGACGGCGATCGTCTTGGCCGTCGCCGGGATCGCGGCGAGGAAGGCCTCGGCCGGGAAGGGCCGGTAGAGCCGGAGCTTGAGGAGACCGATCTTCTCGCCGGCCTTCACCAGCTTGTTGATCGCCTCCTCGGCGGCGCCGATGCCCGAGCCCATCAGCACGATCACCCGCTCGGCGTCGGGGGCGCCGACGTACTCGACGAGCGAGTACTTGCGGCCGGTCAGCTTGGCGAACCGGTCCATCGAGTCCTGCACGATGCCGGGAACCGCGGCGTGGAACTTGTTCGAGGCCTCGCGGGCCTGGAAGAAGACGTCCGGGTTCTGGGCGGTGCCGCGGAGGACCGGGTTCTCCGGGAAGAGCCGGTTCTGCCGGAAGGCGAGCACGGCCTCGTCGGAGATCATCGCGCGGATGGTCTCGTCGGTGATCAGCTCGATCTTCCCGACCTCGTGGGAGGTCCGGAACCCGTCGAAGAAGTGGACGAAGGGGATCCGGGACCGCAGCGTCGAGTCGTGGGAGATCAGCGCGAAGTCGTGGGCCTCCTGCACCGAGGCGCCGGAGAGCATCGCGAAGCCGGTCGACCGGGCCGCCATCACGTCGCTGTGATCGCCGAAGATCGACAGCGCGTGGGTGGCGATGGTGCGGGCCGCCACGTGGATCACCGCGGGCGTCAGCTCGCCGGCGATCTTGAACATGTTCGGGAACATCAGCAGCAGGCCCTGCGACGAGGTGAAGGTCGTCGCCAGGGTGCCCCGCTGGATCGCGCCGTGGAGGGCGCCGGCCGCGCCGCCCTCGCTCTGCATCTCCACGACCTCGGGGATGGTACCCCAGAGGTTCTCCCGGCTATCGGCGCTCCAGGCGTCGGAGAACTCGCCCATCGGCGAGGACGGGGTGATCGGGTAAATCGCGATCACCTCGCTCAGCTTGTACGCGACGCGCGCCGCCGCCTCGTTGCCGTCGAGGCACGCAAACTTGCCTGCTGCCACTGTCGCTCCCTCTCGGAGAAGTGAAGCCCCCGGCAGCGCGAAAGCGTTGCCTCGGGACAAACTGCCCGCCCCTTCTAGCACCGGGGCGCCGTTGATCAATGGACGATTGCCGGTGTCCCCGGCGAAGCGTCCAACCCCCCGGGACGCGAGCAGAATTCCGGTGGCCGGGTGAGGGAGGATCCGGCTCCGGGGTGGCTCCATGTGCGCCAGGAGGGAACACTTGGCCCGGAGCAGACCCCGGGGGGGGCGGGCGCAACCGGCCGACAGACCGGGCGGTGGGCGGCCGACGGCCGGCGCGGGAGGGCCCGACGGCCCGATCGGCGCCGCTCCGGTCGGAAGGAGCGGGGTGGATCACCCCGGCGGTGTTCGCTGGCGGCGGAAGCCGCCGGTTTGCTCCGGACGGGTGGCCGCCGGTACGCTTGCAACTCGTGCGAGCGACCTGGCGCTGCCCTGCGGCAGTCTTCCTCGCCGCGCTGGGGGCGCTGGGCGCCCGGCCGGCCGCGGCGGAGGAGAGGGGACCCGTCTGGCCGGCGGCCTACGAACTCGACGCCGCCTTCGATCCCGACGCCCGCACCGTGTCCGGATCCCTCCGGATCCGCTGGACCAACCCGGCCGCCGGGCCCCTCGACGTCCTCTATCTCCGCCTCACCCCCAACGCCTTCGCCCACGAGGCGACCACCTTCCACCGCGAGGCGAAGGGGCGGTTTCGCCGACCCTTCCGTCCCGCCGGTCCCGACAGCTGGGGCTGGATCGACCTGACCACCGTCCACGTCTCGCCGGGCGACGCGGAGGTGGTCCCGGCCTGCGTGGCCCCCGACGACGGCAACCCCGACGACTGCACCGTGGCCGCCCTCGAGCTGCCGGCGCCGCTCGCTCCCGGCGAGACCGTCGAGCTGGCGATGGGCTTCGCCACCCGGCTGCCCCGGCCGATCGCCCGCTCCGGCCTGGTCGACGGCTACGCGCTCCTCGCCCACTGGTTTCCGCGGGTGGGCCGCTACGATCCCGCCCTGGCCCGCTGGCGAGTTCACCAGCACCACTCGGCCACCGAGTTCCACGCCGACTTCGCCACCTTCGCTGTGACCCTGGAGACGCCCGCCGGTTGGGCGGCCGAGGGCACCGGCCGGGTCCTCGAGACGATCCGGGAGGGCGGCCGGATCCGCCGGCGCTTCGCGGCAGAGGGCGTCCACGACTTTGCCCTGGTCCTCTCCCGGGAGCTGGCGGCGGCCACCGATCGCTACGTTCGCGAGGACGGCACCTCCGTCGACCTGCTCCTCCGCCACCCGGCGGATCGCGCCCTGCGCGCGCGGGACTGGCTCACCGTCGCCAAGGCCGCCCTCGCCGCCCTCGAGCGGCGCCTCGGCCCGTACCCGTACGCGCACCTGGTCCTGGTCGATCCGCCCCGGGGCGCCGAGGAGACCGGAGCGATGGAGTACCCGGCGATGGTCACCCTGGGTAACGGGCGCCGGTTGGGCAGCTGGGAGCTGCCGCGGGCGGTGCTCCTGACCCACGAGCTGGCCCACCAGTGGTTCATGGGACTCTTGGGGAGCGACGAGGCGGAAGAGCCCTGGCTCGACGAGGGTCTCACCACCCACGTCGCGGGGCTGGTGGTCGACGAGGAGCTGGATCTCGCCGATCGGCCGCTGCTCTCCTTCGGCGGCGCGGAGGGGATCGCCGTCGACGTGCCGTACCGGTGGGTCGACGTCGCCCGCCTCGGGCTCCGGGGGGACGGCGGCGAGCCGATCCACCAGCCGGCCTGGCGCTTCTCCGGCCTCGAGGCCTACGCCAGCGCCGTCTACCTCCGGGCCGACCTGGTCCTCACCACCGGCCGGAACCTGGCCGGGCCGGAGGCGTGGGATCGGGCCGTGGGCGCCTACGCGCGGCGCCACCGCTTCGGCCACCCGACCGCCGACGACTTCCTGGCGGCGGTGGCGGAGGAGACCGGCCCGGCGATCCCGGCGCTCCTCTCCACGCTGCTCCTCGGAGATGCCGCCGTCGATCTGGCGGTGGCGTCAATCGAGGTGGAGGATCTCCGGCACCGGCCGCCGGGAGCCTGGCCCCGCGGCGACGGGACCCGGGAACT
>JAEZJH010000186.1 GCA_023436385.1 Pseudomonadota bacterium | reverse complement strand
CGGCGCACCCTCGATCTCGATCCCCAGGCGATGCCGGCCCTGGCCTACGAGGCCCAACTCGCCCTCGACCGCGGCCAGCACGCCCGGGCCCTCGAGCTCGCCCGCACTGCCAGCGTGCTCGAGAAGCTCCTGCCGCTGGGGCCGTTCCTCGAGGGCCGGGCCCACGAGGCGGCCGGCGAAATCGATCGGGCCACCGCCGCCTACGAGCGGGCGCTGGCGGCGAGCCCCTCGTTTCTCCCGGCCGCCGTGCGGCTGGGCGAGCTGGCGCTTCGTGCCGGTCGGCGGGACGAGGCGGAGAAGCGGTTCTTCCAGGTGTTCTTGAGCGACCCGGAAAATGCGGAAGCCCGGGTCGCGTTGTTTCGGCTGGGGAGGTAGCTCCCCCGGAGTCCACGTGAAGGTCCTCGTCGTTGGCAGCGGCGGTCGCGAACACGCCCTCTGCCGGAAGCTCGCCCAGAGCCGGCTCTGCACCGGCCTCGTCTGTGCCCCGGGCAATCCCGGGATCGAACGGATCGCCCGCGCCGCGTCCGTGAAGGCCGACGACGTCGTCGGCCTCGTCGCCCTGGCCCGGGCGGAGCGGTTCGACCTGGTGGTGGTCGGTCCGGAGGCGCCGCTCTCGCTGGGCCTCGCCGACCGGCTGGCCGAGGCCGGGATTGCCTGCTTCGGTCCCTCCCGGGCCGCGGCGGAGATCGAGGCCTCGAAGGCCTTCGCCAAGGAGGTGATGGCCCGGGCCGGGATCCCCACCGCCGCCTTCGGGACCTTCGACGACGCCTCCGCCGCTCGCTCGTTCGCCGCGGCGCGGGGCGGCCGGGTGGCGGTGAAGGCCGATGGCCTCGCCGCCGGCAAGGGCGTGATCGTCTGCTCGAGCGAGGCCGAGGCTGCCTCCGCGATCGACGAGATTTTGGTGCAGCGATCCCATGGTGCCGCCGGCGCCCGGATCGTGGTGGAGGAGAAGCTCGAGGGCGAGGAGGCGAGCGTGATCGCCCTCGCCGACGGGACCGACTTCGTGCTCCTTTCGCCGGCGCAGGATCACAAGCGGGTGGGGGAGGGCGACACCGGCCCGAACACCGGAGGGATGGGCGCCTACTCGCCGGCCCCGGTGGTGACGAACGCGCTCCTCGACGAGGTCGGCGAGCGGGTGATCGCCCCGGCCCTCCGGGAGCTTTCGGCGATGGGTCGGCCCTTCACCGGAGCCCTCTACGCCGGCCTGATGATCGGGGCCGACGGGCCCAAGGTGATCGAGTTCAACGCCCGGCTCGGCGACCCCGAGACCCAGGCGATCCTCGCCCGTCTCGACACGGACCTCCTCCCGGCGCTGCTCGCCGCGGCCCGGGGCGGGCTCCGGGGCGGCACCCTGGCGTTCCGGCCGGAGGCCGCGGTGACCGTGGTCCTCGCCGCCGCCGGCTATCCGGGGAAGGTCCGGGCCGGCGATCCGATCGAGGGCCTCGACGACGTCCCGGACACCGATGAGTTCCACGTGCTGCACGCGGGGACGGCGCGGAAGGACGGCCGGATCGTCACCTCCGGCGGCCGGGTCCTCTCCGTCACCGCCCTCGGCCCGACGGTCCGCGAGGCCCGGGAGAGGGCCTACGCCGGGATCGATCGGCTCCACTTCGAGGGGATGCACTTCCGCCGCGACATCGGCGCACGGGCGCTCGCCCGGGAAGGCGGCGGCGGGGCACGGTGAGACTCCACCCTTCGATCCTCTCCCGGTACCTCGCCTCGGCCTACGCACGGGCGGCCCTCGCCTGCGTGCTCGGGGTGGTGGCGCTCGTCCTCGTCGTCGACTTCGCCGATCGCGCCTACTCGTTCGGCGGCGAGGACTGGTTCGCGAACGCCATGCGGCTCTACGCGAACCTGGCCGCGGAGCTGGCCTACCAGGTGGCCCCGGCGGCGCTGCTCCTCGCCGCGGGGATCACCGTGAGCGGCCTCCGGCAACAGGGCGAGTACACCGCCTTTCTCGCCCTCGGCTGGTCGGAGCGCCGGGTGGTGGGGACGGTGCTCGTCGCCTGTGCGGTGGCGGCGGTGGGGGCGATGGCCCTCAACGAGTGGGTGGTAGTCGACGCTTCTCGCCGGGCGGAGATGATCCGGGCGGAGAAGTTCCGGAAATCGGGCGATTTCTCCGCCTACTTCGGGCAGAAGCAGTGGTTTCGGGGCCGCTCCGCCGATCCGGAGTTCAACCGCATTTACCACGTACGCGGGGAGGCCGCCGACGGCTTCGTCGGCGTCACCGTCCTCGAGCTGGGCCCGGGATTCCACCTCGAGCGGCGGGTCGACGCCGCCCGCCTCGAGCCGGTCCCCGGCGACGGCTGGATTGCCCACCAGGCCACCGTCTCCCGCTTCGAGGGCGGCCGCCGCACGGCGGTGGAGCGGTTCGAAACCCTGCCCCTCGAGCTCCCGGAGACGGCCGACGACTTCCGCCTCCGGGCCGGCCGGCCCAACCAGCTCCGCCTGGTCGACCTCTGGGACCAGATCCAGGCCCGGAGGCGCCTCGGGCTCCCCGAGGCCGAGTTCCGGCTGGAGCTCCACAACCGCCTCGCCTACCCGCTGGCGGCAGTCCCCGGGGCGCTGTTCGCGATCCGGCTGGCGCTCCGGCGGAACCGGAAGGGCCACCTGACCATCGCGCTGGCCGAGGGGATCCTGGTGTCGCTGGTGGTGTGGGCCCTGCTCGTGGTGTTCCGGGCGGTGGGGCTCTCCGGCAAGCTGCCGCCGGCGGTGGCGGCCTGGGCGCCGGTGGTGGTGGTCGGCGGCCTCGGGATGGCGGTGGAGTGGGTCCAGGAGTGGCTCTGGCGGCGGCCGGTTCCCAGTGGACGAAAGGTGCCGGAAGTGGGCGAAAAGCCGGCATCGGCGGTTTGACCGTCGCTCCGGGCCTGGGATAAACGACGGGGCTGCCGCCTTCCGGCGGAACCGTGGAGCGTCGCGACATGCAGCTGACCGTGGCCGGGGCCGGGGTGCCGGGCCGGCTCGTCCAGACCCTCCGCCTCCTCGTCGACGTCGGCCTCTACGGCTACGCGTTCTGCCTGGGCTGCGGGATCGCGCCGCTCCAGATCTCCCTGGGGTTGGTTCTGATCGGCGTGGTGGGCCTGCACCTCGCCGGCGCCCCGGTGCTCCGCCCGACCGCGGTCGACAAGCCGATCGGCTTCTACCTCCTGGCGGTGCTCCTGGGAGCGGTCGCCTCGGCCGGCGACGGCGCCTCGTTCCTGGCCAATGACGTCCTCGGCGTCTGGCGGATCGGCGCCGCCATCGTCCTCGCCGGCGCCATCGGCGACAGCAAGAAGGCCTTCCGCCTCGGCCTGGTGTTCCTGGCCGCCGCCGCGTTCCAGGGGATCTACGGCAGCCTCCAGCACTACACCGGGATCGACATCCTCCGCGGGCTGCGGACCCGGGACTACGTGAGGGTGGCGGAGTTCTCCGACGGCGACCGCTGGCGGGTGATCGGCACCTACCCGCGGCACAGCACCTTCGCCTTCGTCGGAGGGACCGGTCTGGTGCTGCTCGCCGCCGCCTGGGTCTCGGGTTCGCTCGGGTCCTGGCGTCGCTGGGCTGCCGCCGGGGCCGCGGGGGTGATCGGCCTGGGCGCGCTCCTGTCCACGGTCCGCACGGTGTGGATGGGCCTCTTCGCCGGGCTCGCGGCGATCGCGCTGGTCGGCCGGTCCTACCGGCGCCCGTTCGCGCTGGCGCTCCTGGCGCTCTCCTTCGTGGGAATCGGTTCCTTCAGCTCCGACGCGGTGCAGGAGAAGCTCGAGCGGGCCATCGATCCCGAGTACGCCAACAACGCGGACCGCGGCTTCATGTGGGCCCGGTCGTTGGCGATGCTCGAGGACCACCCGGTGACCGGCATCGGCGCCGGGACCTTCACGCCCCGGACCCACGACTACTACGACGAGTTCAGCCCGGGGTTCCCGGTCCGCTGCCACTCGCACAACAACTTCCTCTTCGCCTGGGTGGAGAGCGGGCCACTCGGGCTCCTCGCCCTCCTTTGGTTCTTCTGCGCGGCGCTCTCCGCGCTCCGCCGGGGCGCCAAGGCGGCGGCGGACGGACCGCCCGAGGCTCGGGCGGCGATCCTCGCCGGCGCGGCGGTGGTCGCCGCCACCGTGGGCTGGAGCTTCACCCAGGATCCGCTCTACGACGGGATGATCGCCTACACCGTGGCCTTCGGCCTCGCCCTGGGGCTCGCCGCCTCGGGCCCGGCCGCCGAGCCGCTCCCCGACGACACCGTGCTCGGGACCCCGGCCCGGGAGCCGGCGGCGGACGACGGCGTCCCCGCGCCCGGCACC
>JAEZJH010000083.1 GCA_023436385.1 Pseudomonadota bacterium | reverse complement strand
GGCGCCGACCCGGCCCGCGCCCCGACCAGCCGGGCTCTTGGTTGGCTCCGCCCACGAATGGGATCTCGGGCGGGCTCTCCGTCCCGCGGCTACGGCGCCGGCTTCAGCACCGTGGCCGTCCCGTGGCGGCCGTCGAGGTAGACCCGGAGCGGCCGCTCCAGGCGCACGTGGCGGACCCCGGCGGTCTCCGCGTGGGTCGGCTGCTCCCGGAGCCAGGCCGCGTCGAGGAAGCGAGCGCCCGCGCCTCCGGCCTTCCCGCCGCCGAAGAGGGTCAGGTAGCCCAGGTGGAACGAGGTGACGTTGTGGAAGAAGTGGGCGCCCTGGCTCGGCTCCACCGACCGATCGCGGAAGCTGGTCTCCACGATCACCCGGGCCCCGGCGATCTGCGCCCACTTCACCGGGATGCCCAGGCGCGGATCGGAGGATCCCCAGCGCCCGGGGCCGATCAGCAGGTACGGCACCCGCTCCTCCACCAGAGCCGCGTTGAGCCGCCCGACCTCGGCCGCCACCGCCGGGGTCTCGTCGCTCCCCAGGTCGTCGCGCTTCACCACCACGATGTCTCGAATTTCTTCGATGATCCCGTGGCCGAGGGACCGATCGGTCCGACACAGGATCTGCTCGGCCGGGAGGTTCTCCGTGTCCACGTGGCCGGTGAGGATCTGGGTGGCCTGGGGCCGGACCTGCAGCACGTAGAGGGTCGGAGTCTCGTCGGGCCGGGCCTTGCCGACCGGCGGCACGTCCACGGCGAACTCCAGCTCCACCGGAGCCCCCAGTCCGTCGCGGAAGAGGGCGAGCAGCTCCCGGATCGCCGGCGCCAGGGGGAGCGCGCCGTAGCGGAGGATGTTGTGGAAGGTGACCAGGCGAGCCCCGGGGAGCGAGAAGTTCTCCCGGACCAGGTCGTCCTCGCGGCTGTAGACGGACCCGACCAGCTGCAGCGTCCCGTCCTCCTCGGCGGCGTCGAGGTCGAAGGGGCGGAGCCCCCCCGCCTCGCCGGCGGAGAAGTCCACCGTCGGCCGGGAGAGGTCGAGGGCGTAGAACCGCGCCTGGGAGTAGCGGAGCATCTCCGCGGTGCTCCCGAACTGCGGGAGCACCTCGGGGTTGGCCGGCGAGAACTGCAGGGCCGCCCCGCCCTGCACGATGGTCTGGCCCAGGCCCAGCGCCACCAGGGCCAAGCCGTCCTCCGCCCGCTGCGGGCCCACCGGGTAGTAGTTGTACGAGAGGGCGACACCGGAGATCGGCGGGTAGAACCGGGTGCCGTGGGCCCGGCCCCCCACCTCCTGGATCAGCACCGCCATCTTCTCTTCCTCGATCGAGTAGGGCGTCCCGGCGATGTAGGCCTGGGCGTCCCCGGAGTAGGTCGAGGCGTAGACGGCGCGGATCGCCTTGCCCAGCTCCGCGAGGCGCACCTCGGGATCGGGGTGGGCGTTGGGGAGCATGTACGTGGCGTAGATCCCGGCGAACGGCTGGAGCTGGGAGTCCTCGAGGAGGCTCGAGGAGCGCACCGCCAGCGGTCGCCGGCCGTGGGCCACGGTGGCCTTGAGGTCGCGCCCCAGCGAGGCCGGGAGCCGGCCCGCCAGGAACCTTTGGAGCAGCTGCTCCGGCGGGAGGTTCTTCAGCCCGCCCTGGAGGACCCGGTTGTCCTCGAGGAACCGATCGAACTCGGCGGTGCCGATCACCACCGAGCGCGGCACCCGGATCCGCAGGCCGGGGAAGCGATGGGCCATCCCGCTCCGGGCGAGGAGCGAGGCGATGAAGGCCACGCCGCGGGCCTTGCCGCCGATCGAGCCGGTGCCGATCCGCACGAAGACGCTCTCGTCGATCCGGCGGCCGCGGGCGTAGTCGGTGATCGACCCCTCGACCTCCTGGAGACGGGCCTCCCGGAGGACCCGGAGCAGGTGGGCGCGGACCCCTTCCACGCCGCCGAAGGTGGCGATCCCGTGGGGACGGAGCAGCTTCGCCAGCCGGAACCGGCTCCGGGCCATCAGCCAGAGCGAGAAGTGGTTGCGGGTGGCGTGGTACTCGACCGAGGCCGCGGGGACGTTACGGAGGAGCTCCTCCAGCTCGTAGACGTCCCGGGCCCGGGCGACCTCGGTTCGGTCCGGGAGCCGGAAGACGAAGTCGCCGAAGCCGAGACTCTCCGTGACGAAGGAGCGGATCTCCTGAAGCAGGCTGGGGGAGTTCTTGTCGGCGAACGGGAGGCCGAGGGCCGCCGCCCGCGGGCCGTTGGTCGGGTCGGCCGACTGGACCAGGATCGGGAGCTCGGGATCCTGTTCGCGGATGGTGCGGGCCAGCGCGAAGCCGGCGGAGGGGTCCTCTTCGCCGTTCCGCGGGAAGCCGACGTCGGTGATCACCGCCCCGACGTACTCCCGGTACTTCCGGTACTTGTGGAGCGCCTCTTGGTAGGTGGTGGCGAGGAGGACCTTGGGCCGGGTGCGGCTCCGCATCAGCCGGTGCAGTTCGTTCACGCCCTCCGCCGCCAGGGACTCCGACTGCAGGGAGATCTCTTCGAAGAGCAGGCTGACGAACGACGAGTAGCGACGGACCGAGTCCTCGACGACGATGATCACCCGCACGCCCGCGGCCCGGGTGTCGTGATCGACGTTGAGCCGGTCCTCGACCAGCTTGACCATCGAGGAGAGGAGCCGGCTGTCCCCGGTCCACACGAAGGTGCGGTCGATGGCCTTCGGGTCCACGCCCCCGGGGAAGTGGCCGAGGTCGGCCTCGGTGAGGACGAGGAGGAGGATCGGGATCCGCGGGTACTCCCGGCGGATCGTCCGGGCGAGGGCGGAGACGTCGGTATCCGCCAGGCGGACCATCGTCACCACCATGTCGAAGTGGCGCTCGGCGAGGAGCTCCATCGCCCGGGCCCCGGTGGAGACGTGGGTGATCCGGGGCGCCGAGTCCGATAGCTCGCCGGTGATCCGCTCGGTGAGGCGGCCGTCTTCCTCCAGGGTGAAGGCGTCGTAGGGCGACGAGACCAGGAGGATGTCCCGTACGCGGACGGGCATCAGGTCGTGGAAGGTCAGGTACCAGGGGCGCGCGGGAACGGCGACGGTGTCCATGGACGCGTTTTAACAGGACGGCGGGGTCGGGCCATCCTCGCCCGACCCCGCCGCGGGGATCAATCGACCTTGGGAAACGTCGATCAGACCACGCCCTGGGCCAGCATGGCGTTGGCGACGGTGATGAAGCCGCCGACGTTGGCGCCGTTCTGGTAGTTGATGAAGTCGCCCTCGCGGCCGTACTTCACGCAGGTCGCGTGGATGCCCTTCATGATCTGCTGGAGCCGGGCGTCGACCTCTTCCGCGGTCCAGTAGATGAAGTGGGCGTTCTGCGACATCTCGAGGCCCGAGGTGGCGACGCCGCCGGCGTTCGAGGCCTTGCCCGGAGCGTAGGCGACCTTGTTCTTGAGGAACACCTCGACCGCCTCGGGGGTGGAGGGCATGTTGGCGCCCTCGCACACCATCCAGGTGCCGTTCTTCACGAGCGCCTTGGCGTCCTCGCCGTTCAGCTCGTTCTCGCACGCCGTGGGGAAGGCGATGTCGTACTTGGCGAGCTGCCAGGGCCGCTTGCCCTCGTGGAAGGAGGCCTTCGGGTACTTCTCCACGTAGCGCTTCAGGCTGCCGCGCTTCGAGAAGACCAGGTCCTTCGTGAAGGCCAGCTTCTCCTCGTCGATGCCGTCCGGATCGAGGACGGTGCCGTCGTAGTCGGTCATCGTCACCACCTTGCCGCCGAGGTGGTTGATCTTCTCGATGGTGTGGAGACCGACGTTGCCGGCGCCGGAGACGGCGCAGACCTTGCCCTTGAAGCTGTCGCCGCGGGCGGCGAGCATCTCGTTGGCGAAGTACACGAGGCCGTAGCCGGTGGCCTGGGCCCGGACGAGCGAGCCGCCCCAGCCGACGCCCTTGCCGGTGAGCACGCCGCCCCACTCGTGCTTGAGCTTCTTGTACTGCCCGAACATGTACGCGACCTCGCGGCCGCCCACGCCCAGGTCGCCGGCCGGGACGTCGGTGTACGGCCCGATGTGCCGGTACAGCTCGTTCATGAAGCTCTGGCAGAAGCGCATCACCTCGTTGTCGCTCTTGCCACGGGTGTCGAAGTCCGACCCGCCCTTGCCGCCGCCCATGGGGAGGCCGG
>JAEZJH010000019.1 GCA_023436385.1 Pseudomonadota bacterium | reverse complement strand
CCACGCCCCCGACACCTACATGGAGAAGATCGCCGTCGGCCCCAAGGCCAAGGGCGCCATCGACCTCCGCAAGAGCCCCACGGAGAACCTCCGGCGGATCGCCGACGCCCTGGGCCGCTACGTCGAGGACCTCACCGTCTGCATCCTCGACCGGCCGCGGCACGAGCGCCTGATCCGCGAGGTCCGGGAGGCGGGCGCCCGGATCAAGCTGATCGGCGACGGCGACGTCGCCGGCGCGGTGGCCACCTGCTTCGAGGAGACCGGCGTCGACGTGCTGATGGGCATCGGCGGCGCGCCCGAGGGCGTCCTCGCGGCGGCGGCGCTCCGCTGCGTGGGCGGCGACATGCAGGGCCGGCTGAAGTTCCGCAACGACCAGGAGGCCGAGCGCGCCCGGGTGATGGGCATCGCCGATCTGGAGCGGGTCTTCGGCCTCGAGGACATGGCCTCCGGCCCGGTGATGTTCGCCGCCACCGGCGTCACCTCCGGCGACTTCCTGAAGGGCGTCCGCTACTTCGGCGGCGGCGCGGAGACCCACTCCGTGGTGATGCGCTCCCAGACCGGGACCATCCGCTACCTGAAGTCGGTCCACCACTTCGACCGCAAGCCGAACTACGGCTGGTAGCTCTTCGAGCGCCCGTCGTTCCCCACGGCCCGCCCGGCCCCCGCCGGACGGGCCGTCGTGCTTCCGATGTACGGAAGGTGCAGCGTTTTCGCGAGTTTTCGGGCATTTGGCGCCCCCGGGCTTTCTTGACGCTGTCCGGGGGGGCTGTTACGTACTTCGATAGCCGCACGGTCCGGGAGTCGAGCCGGACGGGCCGCGGGGCCGGGGAGGGGCAGGGCGAGCGGGTCGGGGCGGCGTGGTTGACCGCCCCGCGAGGTCGGAGGCCAGGATGCTGGACGCCTTCATCATCGAGGAGATCAAGCGGCGCGAGGAGCAGGAGGAACGCCGCCGCGACGAGGGTCGTCCGCGCCTGGAGATCCCGATCGAGCGCGACACGGAGCGCCCCCTCGCCCCCAGCGGCGAGGAGAAGCCCGACCGCGGCGTGGTGATCATCGACTACTCCGTGGAGAACGACGCCGGCGAGGAGGAGCCCGCCGAGGGCCCGCCCGAGTTTCCCATCACCCGGCTCCCCTTCGATCGCCCGGCCGTGCCCGTCTAAACCGAGTTGATTCTCTCCGACTCGAGCCCCCGGTTTGTTTTCGTGGGAGCGGCCCTACGCCGCTCCGGGAGCTGTCCCGTCCGCTGACGCCTTCCCTGCGGGCGCTCCCTTTCGGCACATCCAGACTTCCGCTCGTCCGGGTTCGACCGGTGGTGGCCGGCGTGCGGGCATCGCCGGCCGGCACCAACAGATTGTCCGGTCGGGCCAGGCGTCCTTTGAAAACCCGCTCCGGGAGAGGTGCGGGCGAGCGGAAGCGCTTGCTTGTATGGCTCGGCCCGGTATCTTCCGCCGCTTCCCCAATGGAGGCAGAGATGACGGAGATCGTGGACGTTCACGCGAGGGAGATCCTCGACAGCCGCGGCAACCCCACCGTCGAGGTGGAGGTGACGCTTTCGTCCGGCGACGCGGGTCGGGCGGCGGTGCCCTCGGGCGCCTCGACGGGCGAGCACGAGGCGCTCGAGCTTCGGGACGGCGACAAGGGCCGCTACCTGGGCAAGGGCGTGCGGAAGGCCGTGCACAACGTCAACGAGACGATCCGGCCGGTGATCCTCGGGCTCGACGGCGCCGACCAGGCGTCCCTCGACCGGCGGCTCTGTGAACTGGACGGCACCCCGACCAAGTCGAAGCTGGGCGCCAACGCGATCCTCGGCGTCTCGCTGGCAGCGGCCCGGGCCGCGGCGCAGGCCCACGGGCTCCCGCTCTACCGCTACGTCGGCGGGGTGGACGCCCGGACCCTGCCGGTCCCGATGATGAACATCCTCAACGGCGGCGCCCACGCCGACTCCAACGTCGACGTGCAGGAGTTCATGGTGATGCCGGTGGGCGCGCCCTCCTTCGCGGAGGGCCTGCGCTGGGGCGCGGAGATCTTCCACGCGCTCAAGACCGTGCTCCGCGGCCGGAAGCTCAACACCGGCGTCGGCGACGAGGGCGGCTACGCCCCCAGCCTCCCCTCCAACGAGGAGGCGCTGGTGGTGATCGCCGAGGCGGTGGACAAGGCCGGCCTGAAGCTCGGCGACCAGGTGGTGCTCGCCCTCGACGTCGCCTCGAGCGAGTTCTTCGACAAGGCCCGGGGCACCTACAAGCTCGAGGGCGAGGGCAAGGAACTCGACCGGGCCGCCCTGGGCGCCTGGTACGAGGGGCTCGCCGCCCGCTACCCGATCGCCGCGATCGAGGACGGCTGCGCCGAGGACGACTTCGAGGGCTGGAAGCTCCTCACCGACCGGCTGGGCGGAAAGCTGCAGCTGGTCGGCGACGACCTCTTCGTCACCAACGTCACCCGGCTGCAGCAGGGGATCGAGCGCGGACTGGCGAACTCGATCCTGGTGAAGGTGAACCAGATCGGCTCGCTCACGGAGACGATCGAGGCGGTGCGGATGGCCCACCGGGCCAACTACACCTCGGTGATGAGCCACCGCTCCGGCGAGACCGAGGACACCACCATCGCCGACCTGGCGGTGGCGCTCGACTGCGGGATGATCAAGACCGGCTCGGCCAGCCGCTCCGACCGCGTGGCGAAGTACAACCAGCTGCTCCGGATCGAGGAGGAGCTGGGGGCGTCGGCCCGCTACGCCGGGCGTGACTGCTTCAAGAAGCGCCGGGCGTAAGGTTCGGCCCCCGGGTACGAGAAGGCCCGCCGTGCGCTCGCGCGGCGGGCCTTCGTGTAACCGGCTCGCGAGGCGGGTCAGCCCAGCGCCGCCTCCAGGGTGATCGGCCCGACGCCCTCGGGCTCGATGTCCTGCATGAGTTGCACGAGCTCGTGCTTCAGCTTCTCCTTGGCCCGGATCTCCAGCTGCCGGGCGCGTTCGCGGCTGAAGCCGAAGTGCTCGCCCAGTTCCTTGAGGGTCATCGGCTTGTCGCTCATCACCCGCTTCTCGATGATGAACCGCTCGCGGGGATCGAGGCGCATCAGCGCCTGCTCGACCCGGTCGGTGACGATCTCGCGCTCCTGCGCCTGGGCGAGCTCGTCGTCCTGGGTCTCGCCGGCGGAGGCGACGAAGTCGACGTGGCTGTTGCCGCCGTCGTCGCCCACCGGCGCGTCCAGGGAGAGATCCCGGCCCTCCATGCGCTGGGTCATCTCCATCACCTCGGCCGGCTTCACCTTGAGCTTCTTGGCGATCGCCCGGGCGTCCGGGATCTCGTCGCCGCCGTCGAGCTTCTCCAACTCGCGGCGGGTGCGGGCGAGGGAGAAGAACAGCTTCCGCTGCGCCTGGGTGGTCCCCAGCTTCACGAGCGACCAGCTCTTCAGGAT
>JAEZJH010000004.1 GCA_023436385.1 Pseudomonadota bacterium | reverse complement strand
TCGTCCGGGCGCGGAACGGCCTGCACGCCTTCGGCGTCACGTCCCAGTCGCGGCAGAACCCGAGGTAGCGCGGGTTGAACGTGACGGTCCCGGCCTCCCAGTCGGTCTTCGACACGAGCGCCCGGGGTTGTCGCCGAGCAGCGTGCGGGTGACGCCTCCGAAGTGGCGGAAGGCACCGGCGATCCCCTCGAACCAGTCGTCCTGGCGCTCGGAGAGGGAGGCTCTCACGTAGATCCGCCGCGAGTAGCCGAGCACCGCCGCGAGGAGATGCACCTTGACCTGCTCGCCGGCAATCGAGACCCACTTCTCGCCGAAGTCGATCTGTAGCTGCTCACCGGGGGCGGTCTCGAACCGGACCGAGGCGACCTCCGCCGCGCGCTTCTCGCGCCGGTGCTGCTCGACGGCGCGCTGGACCGTGCGGATCCCGGCCTTCTTGCCCTGTGCGGCGAGGAGTTCCTGGACGACCACGGCGTTGCCCTCGGCCTCCTTGTCGAACAGCCGGATCGCCTCGCCACGGGCCCTTGCGTCGAGCCGGCGTTCCCTTCGTGAACCTGCACTCCAGCCTCCGCGCCGTCGCGGACGTACCGCTTGACGGTGTTCTTCGAGACCCCCAGCTCCGCAGCGATCCGCTTGGCGCCCCAGCCCACGCCCGCCAGCACCCGCATCTGCAAGACGACCTCCGCCTCGACCATCGGCACCTCCGCGCCGAGCGGGCGTGCCACAACCTCTGCTGCCCTTTCCATCGCTTCCTCTCCTTCGACTCGAGGCGGCGGAGGGGGGTCAGAAGTTCTAACGCGAGGGGGTCAATAGTTCAGACGCTCTACAGGGAGCGACCAGTCCGAAGCACACGGAGATTCCGAACGACCCCAAGGCCGTTCGACGGACCTTCGCCCGGCTGAAGGCAGAACACGCGGAGCTGCGCTGCTGCTACGAGGCCGGAGTCTGCGGCTTCGAGCTTTACCGCCAGCTGATCGGGATGGGTATCGCCTGCGAGGTGATCGCGCCGGCGCTGATCGCTCGGAAGCCCGGAGACCGGAGACCGGAGACCGGAGACCGGAGACCGGATCAAGACCGATCGGCGCGACGCCAACAAGCTGGCCAAGCTCTACCGGGCCGGGGAGTTGACCCCGATCAACGTCCCGACGGCCGACGAGGAAGCCGTCCGTGACCTCGTCCGCGCCCAAGAGGACGTGCGCAAGGACCTCATCGCGGCACGGCACCGGCTCGACAAGTTCCTCATCCGGCACGGCCACGTGTTCACCGATGGGACCAAGTGGACGAAGAAGCACTGGGCCTGGGTCAACCGAATCGCCTTCGACCGGGCGCCCGTCCAGAAGACCTTGGAGCACTACCGGGTTGGCATGGAGTACTGCTCAGCGACAATTACATCGCGCGGGAATCGATCCCATCGCCCTGCTGGGCGAAATCCGTGCGATACAACACCACCTGGCCGAGCTGGCCGCAGGCAGGCAGCCCCACCTCGCCTCCAAGCCGGCCGGCGACCTCGATCTCTTCTTGAAGAGCCTCGGCTCCGCCTGGCAGGACGGCGAGGTGCGCCCAACCCATCGATCGGAGCCCGTCCGCGCCCGGGACTGGCGGACGCGACAAGACCCCTTCGCGGAGGTCTGGCCCATGGTACGCGGGTGGCTCGAAGCAGGCCCCGACCTCGTCGCCAAAGAGCTCTTCCAGCGTCTTCGTGACGAACGGCCGGACCTCTTCCACGAAGGGCAGTTGCGGACCTTCCAGCGCCGCGTGAAGGAGTGGCGCCTCGAGGCTGCTCGGCGCCTGGTGTTTGCGCCTGGGGCTGAGGACACCGCCGCATAGAACGCGAGCAAGCGCCGGCGAAATCGGGGAGCAGAAAGCAGCGCGCCCTGGTAACATTCCCTCCTGAGGCAACACGTGGGGAGATGTAGTTGACGTCGAGCACCGGCGCGGCTGGCAACTCGATTCCCGAGGTATTCCCGCAAGTGATCGATCTTGCTGGGCATCTGAGCTCCCGCTTTGCGGGCGCCCAGGCATGACGCAGTAGTATTAGACAGCGTGCGCACATTCACACTTTGCCAACTGCTCGGCGCGCCGATCTGCTTCCTTTCATTTACGGATGCCACCGGTCGACGTCCGTGCCAGTCGCGTTACGGGCAAGCCACTCCCGGAAGGCTTCGGGCGAGTCGACATGGTCCCGCAGCACCGCCTTGTAGATCTCGATCCCGCGCGTGTTTAGCGTACCGTATACGGCGTCCTTGATTTCGAGAATCCTCTCCCGCGCCTCGTCGGTCAGCACGCGTGTCATCGCTTTGGCGAGATCTTCCGCTACTCCGGCATGCGGATGGTCGTCGGGAACCAGCCAGCAATCGATGTCCCAAGTCCGGCCCTCGTCGTCGAGGTAATCAATGCGCCAGTAGAGCCCCGGATCGGGCGACTCGAGGAAGTTGGCGTACTGGATCTGCGTTACTCCAGGAGCTTCCGCAATCCGCCGAATTGCGGAAAAACCCTCTGCGATCCTGGGAACGCTTGTATAGATTTCATAGTCTATGTTCGGCTTGGAAATCAGCCCGAATCGGATCGAGCCAACGAGCACGGGCCTGCCGACCTCCGCCCAGATCGTTTCCAGACCCAGCCGTTCGATTACCGCATGGGCTTTTCGCTGAAGCTCATCGGCCTTCTGCAGCCGTTCGCTCATCACCTGTCCTTTCGATGCCCGTCGGTCTTCGTGCGTCACTCTCGTAGCGGGCGTGCGAGTTCGGATACTGCCGTTGTTGAAACTGTGAGCCGCCCGCCGTTCGCCATGACCATGCAGTCGCGGCCGAGCCGGTACGCGGGGAGCCTGCCCGGGGCCGAATTACAATTGCCCTCGGGCACCCGCCCAAGGCGCAAACGTCAAGAACGTGAGGGGGCCTCCTCGATCGTCTTCGCCCGACCCTAAGGGACTCTCGACGGTCAACACGAGGACCTGCGCGCGGCCGCAGATGCGTTGCCAGCGGGACCCACGGCCGGCCAGGTTGCGGCAGGGACGACGGCCCCCGCCCCGCTGGCGGAACGGTTTGGTTCCCGGTTGGTACCAGGAACGGCCGAGAAGGAAGATGGCCCGGAAGCCGACCGGATTTCTCCGCGATTTCGGGCATTTGTTGGCGGGCCCTGCAGGGCTCGAACCTGCGGCCTTCGGATTCGAAGTCCGACGCTCTATCCAGCTGAGCTAAGGACCCGTTCAGACGAGAGCCTAGCAAATTCGGATGGGCGGTGGGAGGGGTGCGTCGGCCGTCACAAACGTGGACTGGCGGCAGGGACCTTCGGAGGCCACGGAGAGCAGGCCGAGGAGCCAGAGGCTGCCGCTCCGATCGACCCTGCCCCCGCCAACGTCGATCCGGCGTGTGGCCCAGACTTCAACGGGCCCGGCGCCGTCGAGGGCCTCGGAGACTCCGGGAAACGCTCGGTCCACCAAGAACAAAGGCGGCGGATCCCGAAGGATCCGCCGCCCAAGAGGTGGTAACCGGGCACCCCGAATACACGCGAAGGTGCGCTACCGTTGCTTCCTTCCGGACCTGGCGGGATTCACGTCCCCGCGTTACCCGGACCCGGTTACCGCAACCACGAACAAACTGGCGGAGAGGCAGGGATTCGAACCCTGGGTACCCTTGCGGATACACACGCGTTCCAGGCGTGCACCTTCAACCGCTCGGTCACCTCTCCGAAACCGCCGAGCCCGCCCGGACCTCTCGGCCCGGCCGGCCGGGTGTCGCCACGCACCCGGAAAAAATGGCGGAGAGCGAGGGATTCGAACCCCCGGTACCGTTCCCGGTACACCTGATTTCGAGTCAGGCGCCTTCGACCAGCTCGGCCAGCTCTCCGCACGAACCTATTCAATTTTGGCGTTCTTCCGTTTGCCGCGGAAGAACATCCGGAGGAGGTCGCCGCATTCTTCGGCGCGGATTCCCCCGACCACTTCCACCCGGTGGTTCAGCCGCGGGTCGGTGCACACCTCGTAGAGGCTCCGCACCGCGCCCGCCTTGGGGTCGCTCGCCCCGTACACCAGGCGATCGATCCGGGCGTTGACCACCGCCCCCGCGCACATCGCGCAGGGCTCCAGGGTCACGTAGAGGGTCACTCCCGACAGGCGCCACCGGCCCAGAGTTCGCGACGCTTCCCGGATCGCGTCGAGCTCGGCGTGCGCCAGCGGATCGGCCCTCCGCTCCCTGGCGTTCCTACCCCGCCCGACGACGGCGCCGTCGAAGACGGCTACCGCGCCGACCGGTACCTCTTCTTCCTCACCGGCCTTCCGGGCCTCGTCGAGGGCGATGCCGAGAAAGTCTTCGTCGGTGAGGCTCATCAAAAAATGGCGGGCCCTACAGGATTCGAACCTGTGGCCTTCGGATTCGTAGTCCGACGCTCTATCCAACTGAGCTAAGGGCCCTCATGCATGGCGGAGAGAGAGGGATTCGAACCCTCGATACGGGTTGCCCCATATGCCGGTTTAGCAAACCGGTGCCTTCGGCCTCTCGGCCATCTCTCCAGTCTCGCTGCGGTGCCGTGCCCGGCCTGGCGCGGCCCCGCTATTCAACTGTGCCTTCCTGGCGGAGGAGGAAGGATTCGAACCTTCGTGACGCCTTTCAGCGCCCAGCGGTTTTCAAGACCGCCGCCATAAACCGCTCGGCCACTCCTCCGGACTCGTACCGCCCGCCGGCCTCGTGACCCCGTGTGCCGCCGAAGCGAACGCGGCTTCCTAGCATGGGCAGCACCCGGGAGCAAGGGGGATCCTCGCTCCCGGGTAAAAACGGGGCCTACGCCCCGCGAATTTCCTTCACGCCCCCCATGTAGGGCCAGAGGGCCTCGGGGATGGCCACGCTGCCGTCGGCCCGCTGGTAGTTCTCCAGGATGGCCACCACGGTGCGGCCGATGGCCAGGCCCGAGCCGTTCAGGGTGTGCACGAAACGGGGCTTGGCCCCCTTCTCGTCCCGGAAGCGGATCGCCGCCCGCCGGGCCTGGTAGTCCCCGTAGTTCGAGCAGGAGGAGATCTCCCGGTAGGCGTTCTGCCCGGGGAGCCAGACCTCGATGTCGTAGGTCTTGGTCGATCCGAAGCCGAGGTCGCCGGTGCAGAGGGCCACTGTCCGGTAGTGGAGGCCGAGGCGCTTCAGCACCTCCTCCGCGTCGGCGGTGAGCCGCTCCAACTCGTCGAAGCTGGTCTCCGGCGAGACGAACTTCACCAGTTCGACCTTGTGGAACTGGTGCTGGCGGATCAGGCCCTTGGTGTCCTTGCCGTAGCTCCCCGCCTCCCGCCGGAAGCAGGGCGTGAAGGCGCAGTGGTGCACCGGCACGGTGCCGGCGTCGAGGATCTCCTCCCGATACAGGTTGGTGACCGGGACCTCGGCGGTGGGGATGAGGAACAGCTCGTCGCCGCGGTTCTCCTCGCGGGTCTTGAACGCGTCCTCCTCGAACTTCGGCAGCTGGCCGGTGCCGGTCATCGAGGCGCGGTTCACCAGATACGGGGGGAGCACCTCCGTGTATCCGCGGCTCGTATGCAGGTCGAGCATGAAGGAGACCAGGGCCCGCTCGAGCCGGGCGCCGGCGCCGCGATACACGCAGAAGCGCGCCCCGGAGATCTTGGCCGCCCGCTCGAAGTCGAGCAGGCCCAGCGTCTCGCCCAGCTCGTCGTGGGTCTTGGGGGTGAAGGCGAAGGCCGGCTTCTCGCCCCAGGTGCGGACCAGCTGGTTGTCGGCCTCGCCCTTGCCGTCGGGCGTGGTGTCGGCGGGGATGTTGGGGATGTAGAGGAGCGCGGTCTCCAGTTCCGCCTCGACGCCCTTCAGCCGCTCGTCGAGCTCCTTGATCTGGTTGGAGACGTCCTTCAGCTCCGCCCGGGCCCGGGCCAGCTCCTCGCCGCCCTTCGCGGCCAGGGCGGGCATCGCCTTGTTGGCGGCGTTCTGCCGGGCGCGCAGCGCCTCGGTCTCCTGCAGGAGGCGCTTCCGCTCCTCGCCGAGGGACTTCACCGGGGCGAGATCCACCGTCCCGCTCCGCCGGTTGAGCTTTCGTTCCACCTCGTCGAGGTTCGCGAGCACGTATTTGAGATCGAGCATGGGACGGGAATTTAGGGGGAGGGCGGGAGGCGGTCAATCGAAGCGTGGGCGCCCGGAGGAACGGGGCCGACCGGGCGGGTCTCGCCGCGCCCGGCCCCGACACGTCCCGACCACTCGGAATCAATACGCCTGCAGCGTCGCCACCTCGTCCTCGACGTCCGCCTGGTCCGACGCGCCGGGGGCGAGCTCCAGATACCGGCGGAAGAGCCGGATCGCCTCGGCGTTCTGGTTCCGCTCCTTGAGCGCGTAGGCGAGCTGCCGGTAGGCCACGGCGGTGTTCGGGTCCTTGTCGATCGAGTCGCGGTAGGCGGCCTCCGCCCGGCGCCGGTCGCCCTTCTCGTCGTAGGCCTGCCCGAGCTTGGCGTGGGCGCCGGGGAGCGACGGGTCCTTCCGGATCGCCTGCTGGAACCGGGCGATCGCCTTGTCCCACTGGCCGGCCTTGAGGTGCACGTCGCCGATCGACACCAGCAGCCGGGTCCGGTTCGGGTCGGCGGCGAGGGCGGCCTCGAAGCTCTTCGCCGCCTCGGCCAGGGCGTTCAAGAGCACCTGCGCGTTCCCCAGCCGCTCCAGGGTATCGGCGTCGTTCGGCGCCAGCTTCACCGCCTTCCGGTAGGAGTCGAGCGCGTCCACCGGGTTGGAGGCGGCCTCGAGGATCAGGCCGTACTGGTAGTGGTAGGCGGCGTTCTGGTCGTCGATGCGGATCGCCGCCCGAATCGCCTCCATCGCCAGGGGCATGTCTCGCTTTTCGAGCGCCGCCCGGGCGAGCCAGAGGTGGGCCTCCGGATCGACGCCGTCGACGTTGACCGCGTTCCGCAACGTGGCGAGTGCCTCGTCGAGCTTGCCGGCCCGGAGCTGCACCGCGCCCAGGTGCGCGATCATCCGGGGGTCCTTCGGCGCCAGCCGCACCGCCTCGCCCAGCTCCGCCAGGGCCCGGTCGAGCTCGCCGGCCTCCACCTTCCCGTCGGCCTCGGCCATCTTCCAGAGGAGCTGGCCCAGCCGGTGCCGGTGCCCGGGGACCACGTCGTTGATGGTCACCGCCCTCTCGTAGGCGGCCAGTGCCCCGGCGAAGTCGCCCTTGGCCTCGAGGACCCCGGCCCGGCCCAGGTGCGCCGGCGCATGCCCCGGGTCGGCGGCGAGGGC
>JAEZJH010000002.1 GCA_023436385.1 Pseudomonadota bacterium | reverse complement strand
TGGAGGAGCAGCGGCGAGCGGAGCAGGCGCCGCCGCCGGCAGCGGCGCCGATCCACCGGGTGCTGGTGGTCGACGACGATCCGGATAACGCGGAGATGCTCGCCGACCTCCTCCGGGAGAACGGCGCCGACCCGGCGATCGTCGCGACCGGCAACGCCGCCCTCCGGGCCCTCTCCGCCGACGGGGACTACGACGCCGCGCTGGTGGACCTGCTCCTCCCGGACGTCACCGGCTGGGAGGTGGTCCGGGCGCTCAAGGACAAGCACCCGGAGACCCGGGTGGCGGTGGTGAGCGGGCTCGCCGCCGGGCGGGAGCCCGAGGCCCGGATGGCCGACGCGGTGTTTCGCAAGCCGCTGGAGCCGGACCGCTTGCTGCAATTTCTCGGCTTACCGGAGTAGTCGCGCGGGTCTCCGGTGAAGGGGCCCGCGGGCCCCGGGTCGGGGGGCGGGACGCCTCCCCCGGGTGATTCGCCGGCCCGGGCCCGGTCGCCAGATTGGCCCCCTTGGCTGACGAGGGGGTGCCCGATGGGACGGCAGGTCTGGCGGGTCGACGATCCGTTTCGCGGCGAGGTGGTGGCCGAGGTGCCGCTCCTCTCCGCCGAGGAGGCGAACCGGCTGGTGACGCGCTCCACCCGGGCCCAGGAGGCCTGGGGGAGGACGCCGCTCGCCGAGCGGATCGCCCTGGCGGAAGAGTTCGTCCGGGTCTTCGCCGGGTGGAGGGAGGCGATCGCCCGGGACGTGAGCCGGCAGATGGGGAAGCCGATCGCGGAGGCCCGCCGCGAGGTCGACACCTGTCTCGACCGGGCCCGGGCGATGATCGGGTTCGCCCCCGAGGCCCTCGCCCCCTGGTGTCCGCCGGAGCTGCCGGGCTTCCGGCGACGGATCACCCACGAGCCGGTGGGCGTGGTCCTCGACATCGCCGCCTGGAACTACCCGCTCCTCATCGCCGTCAACGTGATCGTCCCGGCGGTGCTGGCGGGGGACTCGGTGCTGGTCAAGCACGCCGCCCGGACCCCGCTCTGCGCCGGCCACTTCGCCGACGCCTTCGCCGCCGCCGGCGCGCCGGCGGACCTGGTGCTCCCCCTCGCCGCCGACCACGAGACCGTCGCCCGGGTGATCGGCCGGCCGGAGGTGGGCTACGTCTCCTTCACCGGCAGTGTCCGGGGCGGGCACGAGGTGTACCGGACGGTGGCCGCCCGGTTCCTCGACGCGGGCCTCGAGCTGGGCGGGAAGGACCCGGCCTACGTCGCCGCCGACGCGGACCTCGCCTTCGCCGTGGAGAACGTGATCGACGGCGCCTTCTACAACGCCGGCCAGTCCTGCTGCGGGGTCGAGCGGATCTACGTGCACCGCTCGCTCTACGACCGGTTCGTGGAGGGCGCGGTGCGGGCGGTCCAGGCCTACCGCCTGGGCGATCCCCTCGACGAGGCGACGACGATGGGCCCCCTGGCCCAGCCGGAGGCGCCGGCGTTTCTCGCCGGGCAGGTCGAGGAGGCCGGCCGCCGCGGGGCCCAGGTGCTGATCGGCGGCGAACCGCTCGCGGTGAACGGCCGGGGCCGCTTCTTCGCGCCCTGTGTGGTCGCCGGCGCCTCCGACGAGTTGGCGCTGATGCGCGAGGAGTCCTTCGGCCCGGTGGTGGGGATCGCCCCGGTGGACTCGGACGAGGAGGCGGTTCGCCGGATGAACGACAGCGCCTACGGCCTCACCGCCTCGGTCTGGACCTCCGATCCGGAGCGGGCGGAGGGGCTCTGCGCCCGGCTCGAGGCGGGGACGGTCTACGCCAATCGCTGCGACTACCTCGACCCGGCGCTCGCCTGGACGGGCGTGAAGGACAGCGGCAAGGGGACGTCCCTCTCGCCGTACGGGTTCCTGCAGCTGACGCGCCGGAAGTCGTGGCACCTCCGCCTCCGGCCCGTGCCGGCGGGATAGCGACCGCGGCGCGACCGGAGACGCAGCCGCTGCGGCCCGGCGTGTGTCTCCGGATCCCGGTGACGCACCCGAGCGCCGATGTCGGACGCTTCCCGGGCGGACGGAGCGGCGGCGGTCGAGCGAGCGGACGTCGCTTGGACCCTGCCGCCGAAAGGATAGGGTGTCACCACCCCGCTCCACCGTAGGGCAGGGGATGCGTCGGCACCTCCGCCGCCGGTTCTTCACCAAGAGGTCGCACGGATGAATCGCCATACGCCCCGCGTCGCGTATTTCTGCATGGAGTACGGGCTCCACGAGGAGCTCCCGATCTACGCCGGGGGCCTCGGGGTCCTCGCCGGGGACCACATCAAGAGCGCCGGAGACCTCAAGCTGCCCCTCACCGCGATCGGCCTCTACTGGCGCGAGGGCTACACCGTCCAGCGGCTAAACCACGACGGCTGGCCTTGCGACGAGTACCCCGCCGGCCACCATCCGTTCCTCCAGGACGCCGGCGTCCGCTTCACCGTCCACGTCGCCGGCCGGGACGTCGAGTGCCGCGCCTGGCGCTGCGACCGGTACGGCAACGCCCCCCTGTATCTGATCGAGCCGGTGGCCGAGGAGCACCGCTGGATCACCCGGCGGCTCTACGGCGGCGGGGCCCACGACCGGATCGCCCAGGAGCTGCTCCTCGGCGTGGGCGGGGTGCGGCTCCTCCGGGCCCTGCGCCAGGAGATCGATGTCTACCATTTCAACGAGGGCCACGCGGTCTTCGCCGGCCTCGAGCTGATCCGCGAGGGCCTGGCGACCGGGAAGCCCTTCGAGGTGGTCCGGGCCGACGTCCGCGACCGGATCGTCTTCACCACCCATACTCCGGTCCCCGCGGGCAACGAGTCCCACGACCACGGCGTGCTCCGGGAGATGGGCGTCTACGCCCTCGGGCTCTCCGGGGAGCAGCTCCGGACCCTGGGCGGCGATCCCTTCAACATGACCGTCGCCGGGCTGCGGCTCGCCCGCCACGCCAACGCGGTGGCGGAGCTGCACGCCCGGACCTCCCGGGAGATGTGGAAGCACGTCCAGGGCGCCGCGCCGATCGGCCACGTGACCAACGGCGTGCACCGGCCCACCTGGCAGGACGAGCGGGTCCACGTCGCCGCGGCCCGGAAGGATCCGGAGGCCGGCGCGGCGCTCTGGAGCGCCCACCAGGAGGCAAAGCGGGAGCTGCTCGCCCTGGTGAAGGAGCGGAGCGGCGTCGAGCTCTCCGCCGGCCACCTGGTGATCGGCTTCGCCCGGCGGGCGGCGGCCTACAAGCGGAGCGACCTGATCCTCCGCGATCCCGCGCGCATCGAGCCGTACCTCGAGCGGCGCCACGTGCAGCTGATCTTCGCCGGGAAGGCCCACCCCCACGACGAGATCGGCAAGCGCATCCTCCAGAACTTGGCGCGGCTCTCCCGGCAGTACCCGCGGTCGGTGGTCTTCCTGGAGAACTACGACCTGAAGATCGGCCGGGCCCTCACCCGCGGCTGCGACGTCTGGCTCAACAACCCGATTCGGCCGCTCGAGGCCTCGGGCACCGGCGGGATGAAGGCGGCGATGAACGGGGTGCTCAACCTCTCCGTCCTCGACGGCTGGTGGCCGGAGGGCTGCGAGCACGGCGTCAACGGCTGGCAGATCGGCGACGCCTACGAGGGCGAGGGCCGCGACGAGCACGACATGCGCGCGCTCCACGACCTGCTCGAGCGGGAGGTGGTCCCCACCTTCTACGGCGACCAGGCCCGCTGGATCCGGATGATGCGGGCCTCGATCGAGATGAGCGAGTGGCGCTTCTCCACCGACCGGATGGTCACCCAGTACTACGAGGAGCTGTATTCGCTGCTTCCCCGCTTGCGGGCCGTGAGCTGACGCGCCCTGGCGCGTCGGCTTCACGCGAGCTTTGGAAGCTGCGGATACCTGCCCCTCGGGCAGGTATCCGTGACCGCCCCCGTGAGCCAGCCGGTCGCGCCAGCCACGGACACGGCAGTCCCGATGACGACACGGGGCGCCCGGTCTCCCGGGCGCCCCCTGTTGTTTCAAGTATCTAGTCGGACCGCTTACTCCGCATCCATGAACGGATACGGGAAGCTGGTGGCCGGGACCAGGGTCTCCTTGATCGTCCGCGGCGAGGTCCAGCGGATCAGGTTGAGGAAGGAGCCGGCCTTGTCGTTGGTGCCCGAGGCCCGGCTGCCGCCGAAGGGCTGCTGGCCGACCACGGCGCCCGTGGGCTTGTCGTTGATGTAGAAGTTGCCCGCGGCGTGGCGCAGCTCGTGGGAGGCCACGGCGATCGCCTTCCGGTCCCGGGCGAAGATCGAGCCGGTGAGGGCGTAGGTGGCCGCCTGGTCGCACTCCCGGAGGGTCTCGACGTACTTCGCGTCCGGGTAGACGTGAAGCGTCACCACCGGCGCGAAGATCTCCTCGACCATCAGCTTCTGCCGGGGGTTGGTGGTGACCACCAGCGTCGGCTGGATGAACCAGCCCTTCGACTTGTCACCCTCGCCGCCGGCGAGGATGGTGCAGTCGGGGCTGCGGCGAGCGTGCTCGATGTAGCCCATGGTGTTGTCGAACGCGGCCTCGTCGATCACCGCGCCCATGAAGTTCCGGAAGTCGCGGACGTCGCCGACCTTGATCTCCGCGATCATCTCCTGGAGCCGGGTCTTCAGCTTCGGCCAGACCGACTCGGGGACGTAGACCCGCGAGCAGGCCGAGCACTTCTGGCCCTGGAACTCGAAGCCGCCCCGGACGATCGCCGTGGCCACCGCGTCGAGGTCGTCGCCCGCCGAGGGGTGGACGAAGATGAAGTCCTTGCCGCCGGTCTCGCCCACCAGCCGCGGGTACTGGCGGTACTTGTCCATGTTGTTGGCCACCGACTTCCACATCCCCTGGAAGACGGCGGTGGAGCCGGTGAAGTGGATGCCGCCGAGGTCGGGGTGATCCATCACGATCCGGCCAACCATGCTGCCCTTGCCGGGGACGAGGTTGATCACGCCGTCCGGCAGGCCGGCCTCCCGCAGCACCTCCATCAGGAACCAGTTGGAGTAGACGGAGGTCGACACGGGCTTCATCAGCACCACGTTGCCCATCAGCGCCGGCGAGGTGCAGAGGTTGGCGGCGATCGCCGTGAAGTTGAACGGCGCCACCGCGAACACGAAGCCGTCGAGCGGCCGGTAGTCCATCATGTTCCAGACCTGCGGGGCGCTCTCCGGCTGCTGCGCGTACAGCTGCGACGCGAAGTGGGTGTTGAACCGGAGGAAGTCGATCGCCTCGCAGGCCGAGTCGATCTCCGCCTGGAAGGCGGTCTTCGACTGGCCGAGCATGGTGGCGCCGTTGAGCACCGGGCGGTACTTGGTGGCGAGGAGCTCCGCGGCCCGGAGGAAGATCGCCGCCCGCTCGTGGAACGGGGTGGCGGCCCACTCCGCCTTCACCGCCATCGCCGTCTCGATCGCCTGGTGGATGTGCTCGGCGTCCGCCTCGTGGAAGGTGCCGAGGACGTGGTGGTGGTCGTGCGGCATCGTCATCCGGGTCTGCTTCCCGGTGAGGATGCGCTTGCCGCCGATCACCAGCGGGACCTCGATCGACTCGGCGGCCATCTTCTGGAGCTGGGCCTTCAGCGTCGCCCGCTCGGCCGAGCCCGGCGCGTAGGAGAGGACGGGCTCGTTCTTCGGCGTGGGAACCTTGACGGTCGCGTGGATCACGGCAGCCTCCTGGACCGGCGGCTCGCCGGCCCGTCGATGTGCGCCCGCCGGGAGAGCAGGCGGGCGAAAAGGTGCGCGGGGCAACATACCTTGCCCCCGTCGCGAATCAACCCGGGAGCCCGGCGAAACGCTCCGGGCCCCGGTGTATCGGCGCGTCCCGCCCCGCTGCCGGGGCCGGGCCGCCGCCGCTCCACGCTGGACCGGCGCGACTACAGGGAGACCCCGTAGAGCGGCCCGTACTTCCCGCGGACGTGGGCGAGGAACGGCTCGATCACCAGGCCCTGGCCGGTGGCCCGGGTGACGATCTCCTCGGCGTCGTAGAGGTGGCCGACCGCGTGGACC
>JAEZJH010000606.1 GCA_023436385.1 Pseudomonadota bacterium | reverse complement strand
GGCGCGGGCTGTGCGGAAGAGGCGGGCACCTGCGCCAGGGGCAGGTCGGAGGCACGGACCTTCCAGGCCCAGGGCCAGCTCACCGCGCGCCTCATGGCCCTCGCCTGTACGGAGCACCGGGGCGAACGGATCACGTGCCCCGGCACTACCGAGGAACCATGCTGCCGTTTTGACTTCGACTCGGCCGAGCCGGCGCCGGGCTCTCCCGCCGAGTACCGCTGCCATGTCCGGGCCGTCCCCTCGACCCTGCCGGCTGGCGGCGACCTGCCGACGCTGGTGGAGGTCGCCTGCCCGTACGCGGAGGTGGCCTTCACGCTCCCCGACCTGCGGCTGGTCGAGGTCGGTACCTCCGCGATCACGCTGCCCGTGGTGGAGTGGGAGGATCCCGGGCCCCTCGAGGCGAGGGCCCGCACCTATTGGCAGGATTGCTGTGTCGGCAGCGAGTTGCCCCTGCAGCTCGAGGTCCTCGAGAAGACCGGGGCCCCGCGCGGATCCGGCGCGCACCTGGCCACCGACGACTTCGCCGTGAAGGTCCAGGTCGAGGGCTCGATCCCCGCCACGGTGCCGGACGGCGCCACGGCGGAGATGACGATCTCCCTCGAGCTCACCCAGACGGCCGAGGATTACCCCGACGCCGGCTGCGAATAGGGCCGGCGGTTGCCCGGGGGGCGCTCCCCCGGTACCGTGCGCCCATGCTGGTCGTCACCGATCTCGACGGGACCCTCTACTCCTGGGTCGACTTCATCGTGCCGGCGCTCGAGGCGATGATCGACTCGATCTGCCAGACCACCGGCGAGCCGCGGATCCGCGTGGTCCAGGCGCTGAAGAAGGTCTACGAGCGCTACGAGTCGAACGAGTATCCGTTCGCGCTGCAGGAGTCGGAGCTGTTCCATCCGTACGCCGCGGACTTCGAGTCGTTCGACCGGCTGGTGATCGATCCGGCGCGGGAGGCGTTCCAGGCCAAGCGCAAGCGCTACCTCCGGCTCTTCCGGACGGTGCGGGAGACGCTGGAGGCGCTGAAGGCCGACGGCGTCCCGGTGATCGCGCTCACCGACGCGCCCCGGAACTCGGCGGAGCTGCGCCTCCGGCAGCTCGACCTCGAGGGGCTGGTGGACGGGCTCTACTGCATGCCGGCCTTCGCCTTTCCGGAGAGCGGGATCAGCGAGGCGATCCGCCGGAAGGAGCAGCGGGGCGAGTACCGCGCCAAGGTCCCGGTGGTGGAGCTGCCCCGGGATCACGAGAAGCCGGATCCCCGCGGCTACCTGCGGATCTGCGCCGATCACGGGGTCGCGCCGGAGGAGACGATCTTCGTCGGCGACAACGTGAAGAAGGACGTGGCGCTGGCCCGGGCGGTGGGGGCGCTCGACGTCTGGGCGGCCTACGGCTCGTACGTGCCTCCCGAGTACCGGGATCGCCTCGACGTGGTCTCGGCGAGCCGGGTCACCCGCCGCCACGTGAGCGACGCGGACGCCCCGGCGCCGGAGGCGACGCACGCCCTCGCGGAGTTCCGGGACCTCCTGCCGATCGTGCGCGCGTTCCGGGAGAAGCGGGGCCGGCGGGCGGGGTAGGCGGGCGGGGTAGGCGGAGGGATGCCCGGCAAGCGGCGTGGCCGGGACACGAGCGGCCCCGAGCGCCCGGGAACCGGTTGGGCCAGGGCTTCGCGCACCGAGGGGCTCGAGGGGGCGGTCATGGCTTCCTGCCGGTGGCAGGAAGCCACAGATTCAAAAGCATGCAGGAGTGCCCGCCCGCAGGGCGGTCACTCCTGGAGCGCCCGCGACACCGCCCGGGCCGTGTAGTCCACCAGCGGGATCACCCGGCCGTAGTTCATCCGCATCGGGCCGACCACCGCCAGGGCGCCCAGGACCACGTCGCCCCGGGCGTACGGCGCGGCGATCACCGAGACCCCGGCGGCGGCGGAGAACTCGCTCTCCGCGCCGATGAAGATCTGGATGTCCCGGCCCTCCACCGCCCGCTCGAGCACCCGCAGCAGACGATCCCGCTGCGCCAGCTCCGCGAAGAGGCGACGCATCCGGTTCACGTCCTCGGCGAACTCGGGCTGGTCGAGGAAGCTCTCCTCGCCCTCGATCAGGAGCTGCGGCGCCGGCGTCGGGCCGCCCTCGAGCGCCCGTTCCCCCAGGGTGAGGGACTTCTTCAATAGCTCGTCGTAGCGAGCCCGCTCGTGCTCCAACTCCTGCCGGATCCGGGCCTGCACCGCCTCGATGGTCATCCCCCCGGCCATCAGCTCGGAGAGGTAGTGGGTGGCGTGCTCCAACTCCTCCCGGGCCACCGGGAAGTCCACGGTGATCAGCCGGTTCTGCACCGCCCCGGAGGGCGAGACGAAGATGGCGAGGATCCGGTCCTCGCGGAGCCGCACCAGCTCCAGCCGGTGGAAGAGGGTGTGCTCGAACCGCGGGGCGAGGACGATCGCCGCGTGGTGGGTCAGCTCGTGGAGGAGCCGGCCGGTCTCGTGGATCAGCTCGGAGATGGCGGTGGGCTGGACGCCCCGCTCGATCCGCTCCCGCTCCCGGGGCCCCGGCTGCCGGACCCGGAGCAGCATGTCGACGTAGAGCCGGTAGCCGCGCTCGGTGGGCACCCGGCCGGCGGAGGTGTGCGGCTTCTCGAGGAGCCCCAGCGCCTCGAGGTCGGCCATCACGCTCCGCACCGTGGCCGAGGAGACGTCGCACCGGGGCGCGATCACCCCGGACCCCACCGGCTCGCCGGTGAGGATGAAGTCCTGGACGATCTCGCGGAGCACCTCGTGCTCGCGGGCGTTCAGTTCGGGAGGTGCGCCGACGGGCGATGCCATGGTTCGTTCCGGTGACCCCTGCGATCCGGCAATCCCCATTGTAACCCCGGCCGGTCGCAGGCAAAACGCGCGGGCCCCGGCCCTCCCTCCGGACCCACCCGGCGATCGCCCGCTCGCCGGCTATCCCGGGACCACCAGTCGAAAACAGCGGTGCACCTGCTTGTCCCGGATGTCGTCGGGAATGCTCGCGGGGGTCAGTTCCTCGATCGAGAGCCCCCGGCGCAGCTCCCGGAGCGCGGCCTCGTCCAGCACGAAACCCCGGAAGTTGGTGCTGAAGTAGAGCACGCCGCCCGGGGCGAGGAGGGCCAGGGTGCCGTCGACCAGCTCCACGTGATCCCGCCCGATGTCGAGCGTCCGCTCCATCTTCTTCGACGCGGAGAACGAGGGCGGATCGAGCACCGCCAGATCGAACTGCCGCCCCCTGGCCTGGCCGAGCCAGCGGAGCACGTCCGACCGCACCAGCTCCTGGCGGTCGTCGTCGAGTCCGTTCAGCGCCAGGTTGTCCTTCGCCCAGCCGAGATAGGTGTTCGAGAGGTCCACCGAGGTGGTGGCCCGGGCCCCGCCGGCCGCCGCGTGGACGGTGAAGGCGCCGGTGTAGCAGAAGAGGTTGAGGAAGCGCTTGCCGCGGGCCTCCGCCCGGACCCGGGCCCGGGTCTCCCGGTGATCGAGGAAGAGGCCGGTGTCGAGGTAGTCGTCGAGGTTCACCCAGAACTTCAGGCCGTGTTCGACCACCACCAGCCGTCGCCCCGCCTCGCCCAGCCGCTGGTACTGCTCGGCGCCCCAGACCTTGGGGGCCTTGGTCTTCCGGTGCACGTGCTCCGGCGGGACGCCCAACACCTCCGCCACCGCCCGGGCGATCGCCTCGCCCTCCGCGGGCGGCCGGAGGCGGCCGCGGCGCTCGTACTCCACCACGTGGGCGTGCTCGCCGTAGACGTCCACCGCGTAGCGGAACTCCGGGATGTCGGCGTCGTAGACGCGGTAGGCGGTGACGCCCTCCCGCGCCGCCCAGCGGCGCCGCGCCGGTAGGGTCTTCTTCAACCGGTTGTGAAAGGCCGAAACGTCCACGTGGCTCCCGAATCGAACGCTGCCCGACACCGCCGGAAGCATGGTAGGCCCGGGAAGCTTGACCGGGCGCGCCGGCCCCGGCACACCGCCAACGACGCGGAGGAATGTGCCATGGGAAACGTGAAGACGAGGGGAATCTTCGTGCTCGCCGCCGCGCTGGCCGCCGTCGGGCTCGTCGCGGGGTGCGAGACCAAGACCGAGGGCGGTCCCACGCCGGCCCGGGTGGCCCAGGAACTCGAGGCTTCCCGGGGAGGCGGGGCTTCGGCAGCCCAGCCGGCCGCCCCGGCGGCGCCGGCCGAGCCGGTGGCGGTCACCGCCGAGGCCCGGGCGGAGGCGGAGCAGATCTTCACCTCCCGCTGCGTCGCCTGCCACGGGCCGACCGGCTCGGGCGAGGGGCCGACCGCCGCCGCGCTCAACCCGAAGCCCCGGAATTTCCACGATCCGGCCTGGCAGAAGTCGGTGAACGACGCGCACATCGAGCGGATCATCGTCGCCGGCGGACCGGCGGTGGGGAAGAGCCCGCTGATGCCGCCGAACCCCGACCTGCAGACCAAGCCCGCGGTGGTGGCCGCGCTCCGCGAGAAGATCCGCGGGTTCGGCCAGTAGCTCGCAGGGCCGGGCCCACCAGGTCGGCTGGCGTGCGGAGGGAATTTCGGCGCTCGAGGGCCGTGTTACCCGGCATCCGTTCCCCCGGAGGACCGGCGTTGACCCGCCGGTGTGCGGCCCCTAAGCTGCGCGCCCTCCACAGCCGGCCCAGGGCCCGGGTTTTCCCTTGGATTCTCGACGTCTACTCCTGCCGCTTCTCGCCCTCGTCCTCCCGCTCGCCGCCTGCAAGACCATGGCGGTCAACGCGGCCGCCAGCGCGCTCTCCGGCGGCGGGAACCTCTTCGCCGCGGATGACGATCCCCAGTTGGTCCGGGAGGCGACGCCCTTCGGCCTGAAGACCATCGAGGGCCTGGTGGAGGCCGCGCCCGACAACGAGGACCTGCGCCTCTCCGCCGCCTCCGGCTTCACCCAGTACGTCTTCGCCTTCGTCCTCGAGGACGCCCACCGGCTCGAGCCCACCGATCCCGATCGGGCGGAGGAGCTCCGGCTCCGGGCCCAGAAGCTCCTCGACCGGGCCCGGAGGCACGGCCTCGCCGGCCTGGAGAGCCGGCACGAGGGCTTCTCCGCCCAGCTCCTGAAGGATCCGAAGCGGGCCCTGAAGGAGGCCGAGGAAGAGGACGTCGGCCTGCTCTACTGGACCGCCGCCGCCTGGGGCCTCCGGATCTCCATCTCCAAGGACGAGATGGACGTGGTCGGGGATCTGCCGGTGGTCGAGGCGCTGGCGCTCCGGGCCCTGGCGCTCGACGAGGACTACGACGACGGGGCGATCCACGAGTTCCTGGTCTCCCTCGACGCGAGCCGCGGGGAGCTGATGGGCGGGAGCGTCGAGCGCGCCCGGGAGCACCTCGACCGTGCCCTCGCCCTCACGGGAGGCAAGCGGCTGGGCGTCCTGGTGACCTGGGCGGAATCGGTCGCCGTCGCCCGACAGGACCGGAAGGAGTTCGACGCCTACCTCGATCGCGTCCTCGCCTTCGATCCCGACTCGGAGCCGAAGTACCGGCTCGCCAACCTGATTGCCCAGGATCGCGCCCGCCGGCTCAAGGCCCGCGTCGGCGATCTGTTCCTGGAGGAGTGATTCGATGCGTCGTCTCTTTGCTGCCCTGGCCGCCGTGGCCCTCTGCGCCTTCGCGGCGCCCGCCCACGCCGAGGTCACCGTCAAGCTGGGCACCCTCGCGCCCGACGGATCGCCCTGGCACAAGCTGCTCAAGGAGCTGGCCCAGACCTGGGAGAAGGAGTCGAACGGCCAGGTGAAGGTGAAGATCTTCGCGGGCGGCGTCGCCGGGAACGAGGGCGACATGGTCCGGAAGATGCGGGTCGGCCAGCTGCAGTCGGCGGCGATCACCATCATCGGCCTCCACGACATCGATCCCGGCCCCCAGGCGATCGGCGTCCCCGGCCTGATCGCCGACGACGCGGAGCTTTCGTACGTGATGGGCCAGGTCGCGCCGGTCTGGGAGAAGCGGCTCGAGGAGAAGGGCTTCGTGGTGCTCGCCTGGGGCGACACCGGCTGGGCCTACTTCTTCTCGAAGAAGCCGATCCGGACGCCCGCCGAGGCGGCGGGGATGAAGGTCTTCACCTGGGCCGGCGACCCCAAGGCCGCCGAGGCCTGGCGCGACGCGGGCTTCACGCCGGTGGTGCTCTCCGCCACCGACATCGTCCCCTCGCTCACCACCGGGATGATCGACGGCTTCGCCAACAGCGCGATCATGGCCTTCACCGCCCGCTACTTCGAGACCGCGCCGTACATGCCCGACGCCCGCTGGGGCCGCATCCTCGGCGCCACGGTGATCGCCAAGGAGACCTGGGAGAAGATCCCCGCCGACCTCCGGCCCAAGCTCCTCGCCTCGGCCCGGGCCATCGGCGCCCGGATCGACAAGGCCGTCTCGAAGATGAACGACGATTCGATCGCCGCGATGGAGAAGCGCGGCCTGAAGGTGATGCGGCTCACCCCCGCCGAGCGGGCCCAGTGGGACGGGCTCGCGGAGAAGACCTGGAAGGCGATGCGGGGCGGATCGATCCCGGTGGCCGACTTCGACGCGGTGAAGCAGGCACGGGACCAGTACCGCGCCACCCGCCAGTAGCGGAGCCGCTCTCGCCGGGCGGGCGCGCGACCACGCGCGCCCAGGACCGGACCTTCCGGTCGGTCCGGTCCTCCGGCGCGATTTTCCGGGCCCGTTCCACGGGTCCGCGCCGGAGGAGCCGCACGCTTGCGGTTCGAGAGGATTCACTTGCAGCCGAGCACGACCGCCTCCGTTCCCGTCACCGCTACCGTCTCCTTCCCGCGCCGTCTCCTCGCCGGCCTCGAGCAGGGCCTGATCGTCGCCGTCCTCGCGGCGATGGCGGCGCTCCCCGTCCTCGAGATCGTCGGCCGGAGGTTCCTCGGCGCCGGCGTCCCCGGCGGGATCCTCTACACGCAGCACCTCACCCTCTGGGCCGGGTTCCTGGGGGCGCTCCTCGCCACCGGCGCGGGCAAGCACCTCGCCCTGGCCACCGGAGAGCTGATCCCCGCCGGCCGGCTCCGGGACGCGGCGAAGCTCTACGTCGGCGGCCTCTCCGCCGCGGTGGCGGCGCTCTTCGCCCGGGCCAGTTGGCTGATGGTGCAGGCCGACTCCGGCCGCGCCTCGACGCTGCCCGGCGGGATCCCGGAGTGGTGGAGCGAGCTGGTGATGCCCGCGGCGGCAGCCCTGATGGCGGTGCGCTTCGTCCTCGCCGCCTCGCCCCGCTGGAGCGGCCGCCTCGCCGCCCTCGCCTTCGCCGCGGTCCTCGCCGGCAGCGGCCTCTTCGAAGCGGCCGCCTCCGCCCTGGTCGTGCCCGGGACGATCGTGATCCTGGTCGGCCTCCTCGCCGGCGCCCCGGTGTTCGTGGCCATGGCCGGGATGGCGATGCTCCTCTTCTTCGCCGGGGGGGTCTCGATCGCCGCGGTGCCCACCGAGACCTTCCGGCTGGTGGCCTCGTCGACGCTGCCGGCGATCCCGCTCCTCACCGTGGCCGGCTACGTCCTCGCCGAGGGCGGCGCCTCGAAGCGGCTCCTCCG
>JAEZJH010000358.1 GCA_023436385.1 Pseudomonadota bacterium | reverse complement strand
CGAGCGCTCGACGATCTTCGCCAGGGTGGCCACGGAGACGTGTCCGGCGAGGAGGTCCGCGTACAGCGAATACACGAACGCATCCGCCTCGGCGTCGTCGCCGAACAGGGTCTCGCCGGCGATCTCCGGCACCCGCAGCCGGCCCTCGAGGAGCGCCGGGAGCTTGTAGCCCACCTGGTCGCGGATGGCCCGGAAGCGGCCCCGCACGATGTTCTGGAGATTGGGCTTCAGGACGAACTCGTCCCAGGTGATCCCGTCGAGCCGGAGCTTCTCCTCGAGCTTGGCCCGCATCTGCCGGGGCGAGCCGGAGACGATCGCCACCCGGCTCCCCGGCGTGGCCCGCAGTTCCCGGAGGAGTGCGGCGCTGCCGGCGACGTTGACCTTGTCCCGGGCCTTCTCCAGCGCGGCCCGGAGCAGGCCCCGGATGCTGTCGAAGTCGGTCTTCAGGTAGGTCTTGTCGAGATCCCACCGGTAGACGTGCCGGATGTTCTCCACGGCGGCGCTCCTACGTCCCGGTGGGCAGGTGGGCCCGGATGTTCTCGTCGAAGCGCGAGGCGACCGCCTTGGCGGCCACCTTGCCGGCGTTGACGATCGCCCGCTCCCGGGAGCGGGCGTGGGCCTTGATCACCGGCTTTTCGAAGCCGAGGATCGGCGCGCCGCCGTACTGCTCCCAGTCGGTGAGCTGCTTGATCTTGTCGATCCCGCTCGAGAGCATGAACAGGCCGGCGCGCCACTTCACCCGCTCCTTCTGCGCGTACTTGGCCAGGTCGAGCACCGCCTCCGCCACGCCCTCGAGCATCTTCAGCACCACGTTCCCGACGAAGCCGCCGGTGACCACCACGTCGGCGGTGCCCCGGGGAATATCCAGCCCCTCGATGTTTCCGATGAACTCGATACCGGGGATGCGGGTGAGGCGGCGATGGGCCTCGACGATCGCCGGGAGCCCCCGTTCCGGCTCGGCGCCGTTGGAGAGCAGCGCCACCCGGGGCCGGGGGGTCCGGGAGATCACCCGGGCGTAGGAGGAACCCATCACCGCGAAGGTGACCAGGTCGTCGGCCGATACATCGAGGGTCGCTCCGACATCGAGGATCAACGAGAAGGGGTCGTGTTTCACGCCCCGCCGGATCTGCGTCGGATACACCGCCGCCAGCGCCGGACGGCTCACCCCGGGGAGCAGCGCCAGGTGTCGCCGGCAGGCGAGGAGCAGCGCCTCGGTGTTTCCCGCCGTGACCAGGGCCTCGCCCACGCCCTCGCCGAGGAGCCGTGCCGCCACCGCCAGGGAGGAGTCCGGCTTCCGCTCCAGGGCGGCGGCGGGGTTGTCTCCCATTGCCACCACCTGGGAGGCGTGGTGGACGGCGATGCGTTCGGGGTTGTGTTCGAGCTCCGCCAGCCGACTGCTCACCGCCGGCTCGTCACCCACCACCACCAGGTCGACGTTGGCCTCGAGGGAGAGGAGCGCGGCGGCCCGCACCGTGGTCTCCGGAGCGTGATCGCCACCCATCGCATCGAGAAGGATCGTCGGCCGGGCCATGGAGTCGATCCCTACCACGACCCGCCGCCGCGCCGTTCCCGGCGCCCCCTCGCCGCCCGCCGCCTCTGTCGACGGGCGGACGGCCACCCCGCGCCGTTAGTGCGGCAGGGTCGGACCCTTGTCCTCGAGGGCCTCCCCGGGCGGCGGCCGGGGCGGCGACGGCCCGCCGATCGCCTCGGTGACCTCGCCGGTGGGCGGCACGTGGAGGTGTTCCCGGCGGATCAGCAGCAGCTCCCGGAGGAGGATCTGGCCCACCGCCACAGCCGGGATGGCGAGGATCGCCCCGACGATCCCCGCGGCGTCGCCGAGGAAGACCACCGCCAGGAGGGTCACCAGGGGATTGAGCTGAACGGTTCGCTTGTAGACCAGCGGGACCAGGATGTGGTTCTCGAGGATCTGCTGGTAGGCCACGTAGTAGGCCAGGGCGCCGATCCCGGTCCACAGCCCCTGGCTCGCCGCGGCGACCAGGCTGATCAGGGCCCCGGCCAGGAGCGCGCCGACGTAGGGGACGAGGCTCCCGACGCCGCTGAGGATCCCGAGCGGGAGGAAGAACGGCACGCCGACGATCGCCAGGAAGATCGAGGTGAGCGTGGCGTTGATCGCGGCGATCAGGGCCAGGCCGGAGAGGTAGCCGCCGATCGACCGGTAGACCTTGTCGAGGATCCGCTCGTAGCGCCCGCGGGTGGCCGGCACCGCCTCCGCCAGGATCCCATCGATCAGCCGCCCGCCGAAGAGGAGCATGAAGGTGACGGAGAAGAGGAGCGTCACCAGGGCGATCGCACCGCGAAACACCGTGCCCAGGGCGGCGACCGAGGTCTCCACCGCCTGCCGGGCGATCGGCGTGCCGGACTGGAAGAACTCGACGACGCGGCGATCGAGGTCGAAGCGGCGATCGAGGGCGAGGAAGAGCGCGGAGCCCCGGAGCTGCTCGTAGAACTCCGGGGCCCGGTCGATCAGCTGGCCGATCTGGTCCACCGCCGTCGGAATCACGGAGAAGCCGAGCCCGGCGAAGACCAGGGCGAGGCCGAGCATCACCACCGCCACCGAGAGGCCGCGTTTCAGACCCCGCCGCTCGAGGGCCTCGACGGCGTGGTTCAGGGCCACCGCCAGGAGCGCCGAGGCGACGGTGATGGTGAGCGCGAGCAGGGTGTGGGAGATGGCCCAAACCGCCACCGCGAGGCCGAGGAGCGTCGCGCCGACGGTGAGGACGGTCTTCACGGTGACCTGGGAGCGGGCGAACCCCCTGCGGAACGGCGGACCTGCGCTCGCCTGGTCGGATGACACGTCTGCCTCCCGCGGCAACCTGCCCACGGGACCGGATCGCCGCCAGCCGGGGGGGGCCCGACGGGCGGTCGCCGCGTCAGCGCCGCTGCGAGACGGTGACCCCGAGGATCACCAGGAGCCCGCCCGCCGCGGCGGTCGTGCCGATCCGCTCGCCGAGCACCAGCCAGGAGAGGAGCGCGGTGGCCACCGGCTGCAGGTTGGTGAAGACCGCCACCCGTGCCGCCTCGAGGCGCTTCAGGGCGTACGACCAGAGGAGGTAGGAGACGACGCTGGTGATCGCGATCAGGTAGGCGATGCCGAGCCACGACATCGCCGAGAGGTCGGTCACCCGGGCCAGTTCCTCGGCGCGGATCGGACCCAGGGGCAGGGCCATCGCCGCGCCGGCCATCATCGCCCAGCCGGTGAAGGTGACGGCGCCGTACCGGCGGGTGAGCGGGCGGGCGAGGATCGAGTAGGCGGCCCAGGCGACCACCGCGCCGAGGATGAGCAGATCGCCGACCAGCGGCCCGGTCTCCTGCGCGAGGCCGCGCTCGAGGAGCACCACCGTCACGCCGACGAAGGCGACGATCACGCCGACGGCCCGGGTCGGCGTGATCCGCTCGCCGAGGAAGAGGCGGGCGCCGACCAGGACCATCGCCGGGGTGAGGGCGTAGAGGATCGCCGCGTGGGAGGCGGTGGAGAGGGAGAGGCCCGCGAGGAAGAGGCCCTGGTTCACCGGCAGGGCGATGAAGCCGAGGAGCACGGCGTGGCCGGCCGCCTGCTTCGGCGGGAGGAGCTTCCGACCGGTGGCGGCGAGGAGCAGGGCGAAGAGCAGGCCCGCGCCGAGAAACCGCAGGAAGGCCAGCTCCGCGGGGCCGAGCTCGGCCATCACCCGCTTCGCGAACAGGTAGGTCCCGGCGGAGATCAGGGTCTGGGCGAGGAGGGCGAGGTAGACGCGGAGCACGGCGGAGTCCGGGAGACGGTGGCGGCGGCGCCTGGCGCGAGCGGCGGCGCACCTTGACGCAAAGCCGCAGGCCCGGCAAGGGCCCGCCCGGCCCGGGGGGATGCCGCTACTCGTCCTCGTCGCGGGTGAGGCCCTCGCCGCAGGGCGGCAGGGGATCGCCGGGGAACGCCGGGTCCCCACCCAGGCGGCGCACCGCCCAGGCTGCCGCGTCCCGCACCGACGGGTGAGGATCGGCGAGGCGGGCCCGGCAGGCGGCGAGGAGGTCGGGGCCGGCCGGGCCGGGGGAGGCGTGCCCGGCCGCCACCAGCGCGTTTCGCACCAGGCCGTAGTGTTTCGCCCGGGCCACCGAGGTGCCCCGGGCCCGCTCCTCCCACTCGGCGTAATCCATCCGGATCAGCCGGTCGAGCGAGACATCCCAGAGCGCGTGTTCCCGGGGGAGGAGCCGGGGTTCGGTGGCCGGGGTGGAGAACCGCTCGTTCCACGGGCAGCAGGTCTGGCAGTCGTCGCAGCCGAAGATCCAGCCACCGGCGCCGGCCTTGATCGGGTCCGGCAGCTCCGCCCGCTGCTCGATGGTCTGGTACGAGAGACACCTGCGTGCATCCACCACCCGCGGTCGGGGAAACGCGCCGGTCGGACAGGCCCGGAGGCAACGGGTGCAGGAGCCGCAGAAGTCGGCGTGGGGCCGGTCGTAGGGCGCACAGGGGCGGTCGAGGATCAGCGCGCCGAGGAGCACCCAGCTGCCGTGGGTCCGGGTGACGAGACAGCCGTTCTTGCCGATCCAGCCCAGGCCCGCCCGCTCCGCCCAGGCCTTCTCCGCCACCGGGCCCCAGTCCACCGAACCGTAGGTGCGGAGGCCCGGATCCTCGCGGCCCAGGGCCTTGCGGAGCTTCCGAAGCTTCCGCCGGAGCACCGCGTGGTAGTCCATGCCGCGGGCATAGCGGGAGACGCCCGAGGTCCGCGGCGTGGGATCGAAGTAGGAGAGGGCGAAGGCGGCGACGGTCCGCGCGCCGGGGAGGGCCAGCGCCGGATCGGTCCGCCGCTCGTCGTCGAGCCAATCCATGTCGGCGTGGAGGCCCTCCGCCAGGAAGCGGCGGAAGGGTTCGGGATCGAGCGGGCGCGCCTCCGCCAGGCCGACGAGGTCGAAGCCGACCTCGCGGCCCAGCCGTCGCACCAGGCTGCCGCGTTCCTCCGGGGTCATCTATCGGCAACCCCGGGGACCGGGGCGTTTCCTCCGGGGGCGGAGGATAGCGCAGCTCTTCCCGATCGGTGGCCGGGTTGGCGGGCTTTCACGGCCGCCGCGACCGTGAGGGCCAGCGGTTCCACGGAAGCCTGCCCGGGGGCGGGCCTCCGCTCGCGCTGACGGCTGCCGGCGGCAGCCGTCAGTGCCTGGTGACCTCGATCTTCTTCGCCCGACCCTCGGTCTTCTTCCCGATGGTGATGGTGTAGACGCCGTTCTTCGCGTTGGCCTCGATCTTGTCGGTGTCGATGTCGTCGGGCAGGGTGAGCACCCGCTCGAAGGTGCCGTAATACAGCTCGCTATAGAGAGGCCGCCCCTCGGTGCCCTCGGCCTGCTTCTCCTCCTTCTTCTGCTCCTTCGCCGCCTCGAGGAGCTGGGCCTTCTCCACCTTCTTCTCCCCGCGGATGGAGAGCACGTTGCCGGTGAGGGTCAGCTCGACCGCGTCCTCGGGGACGCCGGGGAGCTCGCAGCGGACCCGGTAGTGATCGCCCTGGTCGGTGACCTCCACCGCCGGGGTCAGCCCCTCGCCGAAGCGCCCGAAGGCTCCCTCAAAGCCCCGCCGCATCATCCGCTCGAGCCGGTCGATCTCGCGGGCCGGATCGAACGGCGCCAGTCCGAACGCCATGGGTTCCCTCCTCTCGGAACGGTGCGGGGGAACCTTGTCGATCCCCCGCGGACTCCGCGAGTGACGGGCGGCGGCCGGAGCGGGAGGCGGCGAACCGGCCGGAGGGCAGGGCCCCGAATCCTCGGCCGGTCCCCCGACCATCCCGATCGCTCCATCCCCCTTCGTCTGGAGAGCGGGGGGCGGGAACACGCGCGGTTAGCGATAGCGCTATCGGTGGGCCGTAGGCGTTCTGCCATCCGAACGTTCCATGGTTGCACGGGTCTGCCGGAGTCGGGAGTCGGATGGCTCGTGTTGGTGTGCGTTGTTGGAACGCTGGGGCGCTCACCCCCCCCGAACGGGTCGATCTTGGACTGTCCGCTATTTGGCTCGGCATCCGTCTCACATATGACGAAGCTAACCAGGAGCGGCACCCACGGAGGACGCGATGGGGCTGGGACGTGAGGTGAAGCTGGAGTCGATGATGGTTCGCCGGCTGGTTCCGATGTCCGGCGGTGGCCCGGAGTATTTCCGCTGCACGCTGTTCCTGATTCCCAAACCGCACTCGTGGTGGCGCTCCGCCTTCGATGACCACGTGGCCGGTCCCTATCGCACCGTAGCGTGGCTCGGTTCGTCCAGGGTCCGGATCGAGTGCCGGGAGCGGGAGATCGGCCAGGTGCTCGCCGCGATCGCCTCCGCCAACGAGGATTGGAAGGAGGACGGCGCCAGGGTCGCGGAGTGGGACGCAGGTTTCGAGGCCTACCAGCAGGGCGAGCACGGCGCCGGCGTAAACGGAGAGATGGAGTATATCGAGCTGACGATTCCTGACTACGATGGGAGCGGAGAGGATTCGCCACGCCCGGGGGAGCCGCAGGAGGGCGCGGAGACGACCGAAAAGCGATCGCACAGGCCGTGACGCTGCGGGCCTACTGCACACGAGGAGATGCCATGG
>JAEZJH010000328.1 GCA_023436385.1 Pseudomonadota bacterium | reverse complement strand
GCCGATGTGTCCGCCCGATCGCCGCGTCCGTAGATCCGTCCCGCCCGCCCGGGCCGGCGGGAGGACGCCGTGAGCCGGTCGGGAAGCACCGCCCCGCCACCCGGCGAGCCGGCGCTGCCGGTCCCCGGCGCCGCGCCGAAGCCCGCCGCCACCGCGACACGGATGGGCGGCAAGGCCCTCCTCGTCTCCGCGGCCACCATGCTCTCGCGGCTGCTCGGCCTGGTCCGGGAGCAGCTCTTCGCCGCGCTCCTCGGCGCCACCGCCTTCGCCGACGCGTTCGTGGTGGCCTTCCGGATCCCCAACCTCCTCCGGGATCTCTTCGCCGAGGGGGCCCTCTCCTCGGCGTTCGTGCCCACCTTTGCCGAGCACCTGAAGCGCAGCCGGGAGGCGGCCTTCCGCCTGGGCTCGATCGTGATCGGCGCCCTCGCCCTGGCCACCGGCGCGGTGATGCTTCTCGGGATCGTCTTCGCGCCCGAGCTGGTGGCGGTGATGGCCCCGGGCTTCGATGCGGTACCGGGGAAGGTGGACCTCACCGTCACCTGCACCCGGATCATGTTTCCCTTTCTCCCCCTGGTGGCCCTGGCCGCCGTGGCGATGGGCGGGCTCAACGCCCAGGAGAAGTACGGGCCGCCGGCGCTGGCCTCGGCGATGTTCAACGTGGTGGCGATCGCCTTCGGCCTGATCCTGGTGGTGGTCGGGGTGAAGGCGGAGGCGGCGGCGATCGGCTGGTCGGTGGGCACCCTGCTCGGCGGCGCCGCCCAGCTCCTGGTGCAGGTCCCGGCGCTCCGGCGCACCGGCTTCTCCCTGCTGCCGCGCTTCGCCTTCGGCGACCCCGGGCTCCGGCGGATCCTGCGGCTGATGGCGCCGGCCACCATCGGCCTGGCGGCGACGCAGACCAACGTCTTCGTCAACACCATCTTCGCCTCGCAGGTGGAGGGCGGGGCGGCGTGGCTCAATTACGCCTTTCGGCTGATGCAGCTCCCCATCGGCGTCTTCGGGGTGGCGGTGGCCACCATCGCCACCACCGGCCTCGCCAAGCGGGCGGCGGAGCACGACACGGAGGGGATGCGGACCACGCTCGGCGCGGGCCTCCGGCTGGTGGCCTTCCTCACCGTCCCCTCGCTGATCGGCCTCGTCGCCCTGCGGGAGCCGATCGTCCGGCTGCTCTTCGAGCGCGGGCGGTTCGACGCCACCGATACGGTCAACACCGGCCAGGCGGTGCTGATGTATGCGCTCGGCCTGTATGCGTATGCGGCGGTGAAGGTGGTGGCGCCGGCGTTCTACGCCCTCGACAAGTCCCGGGTGCCGCTCTACGGATCGCTCGCCGCGGTGGCGGTCAACCTGGCGCTCAACATCACCCTGTTTCCGCTGCTCTCGTTCCGGGGCCTGGCCCTGGGGACCGCCGCCGCCTCCACCGTCAATTTCACGGTGCTGGTCTACGTGTTCCGGCGCTCGGTGGGCTTCCAGCTCCGGCCCCTCGCCGGCCACCTGGCGCGGGTGTTCCTCGCCTCGATCCCCTGTGGCGCGGTGGCCTGGGCGGTGACCTTCGGCCTGGACGACCTCCTCGGCCGGAGCCTCCCGGCGCAGCTGATCGCGGTGTTCGGCGGGATCGGCGCCGGCGGCCTGGTCTACGCCGCCGCCTCCCGGCTCCTCCGGGTCGGCGAGGTCGACGAGGTGCTGGGGCTGGTGCGCCGGCGGCTCGGGCGCCGGAAGGGGTAACGGCGCAGCGGTCACGACGCGAGCGGCAGCACCACCCGGAACGTCGAGCCGCGGCCGACCTCGCTCTCCACCTCGAGGTCGCCGCCGTGGGCCCGGGCCAGGCGGCGGGAGACGGAGAGGCCCAGGCCGACGCCGGGGATGTCGCCCCGGAGGCCGCCGCTCCGCCGGAACGGTTCGAAGACCGTCTCCAACTCGTCGGACGGGATTCCCAGCCCCCGGTCGACCACCTCGACCACCGCCCGGTCGTCCCGGGTGACGATCCGCACGTCGATCGGCCCGCCCTCCGGCGAGTACTTCTGGGCGTTGGAGAGCAGGTTGTTGAGCACCTGGGAGATCCGGACCGGATCGTAGTCGACCGGCACCGGGAGGTCGGGGAGCTGGAGCCGGATCTCGTGGAGCTCCGAGGCCCCGGCGAAGAAGGCGGCGGCCTCCCGGACCGCCTCCCGGAGGTCTCGCTTTTCGCGGTGGAGTTCGAACCGCCCGGCCTCGATGCGGCCGAAGTCGAGGAGATCCTCCACCATCCGGTTCATCCGCTCCACCTGCCGGAGCACCACCTCCCACCGCTCCCGGGCCTTCTCCGGATCGGTTTGCCGCGCTCCCAGCTGCGCCGCCACCCGGAGCCCGGTCATCGGCACCCGGAGGTCGTGGGCCACGGCGGAGAGGAAGGCGATCCGCTGCGCGCGTTGCGCCGCGAGCCGCTCGCCCAGCCGGTTGACGGTGGCGGCGATCCGTCGCACCTCCAGGGGACCCTCCTCCGGAAGCGGTTCGTCGCTGTCGAGGGGGCGTGTCTCCAGTTGCTCCCGGAACCGATACACCGGCTGGAAGAGGGCCCGACGGGCATACACGCTAGCCGCGGCGACGCCCGCCAGGGCGAGGAAGAGGAGGACGATCGCCACCCGCTTGGCGATCCGGCTCCACAGCTCCGCGCGGGCGATCGCCCCGTTCGCCACCGCCTCGTTGTGGTCGACGAGCCGATCGGCCGAGGCCAGCGCCGCACCGATCTCCCCGCGGGTGATGGTGTGCCCGTCCGGGGGCGCGGCGAGCACCTGCCGCCGGATCTGCTCGACGTGGACGGCCAGATCCCGGACCAGCGCGGCTTCCTCCGCCGAATCCGCGGCGTGCTTCGAATGCTCCAGCGAGACGGCCAGGTCGGCCTCCGCTCGAGCGAGGTCGTCCTTCCAGCGGGGATCCCCCGTCTCGCCGAGGAGTTGGTGGGCCCGGGCCGCCAGGAGGAGCTCGACCTGGATGCGCTTCGCCGCCCGGAGACCTTCCACCGAGAAGGTGAAGTCCCGGGCGAGCAGGGCCATCCACGCGACGGAGATGGCGAGGACCACGGCGAGGAGTACGGCGACGCCCGACGCGATGCCGCCCAGGAGGAGGAAGGCCCCGCGGATACTGGTCGGACCCCGCACGCGGGGACGCTAGTTACCGGGCTAGCGGGCGGCAGCGGGCTTTCGGGCGCGGGGCAGGGCGATCCCCAGCTCCTCGAGCTGTCCGGCGACGATCTCCGCCCAGCCGCCGTTGGCCTTGGGGTTGGCCGGGCTCGGGTGGAGGATGCAGCCGGTGACCAGGTCCGGGCGATCGGCGAGCGCCTCCCGGACCCGCTCCGCCGCGAAGTTGCCGACGCCGATCACGTACCGGGGAGAGAGCCGGTCGACGTGGGCCCGGAGTGCCCGGTCGCAGGCGGCGAAGAGGCGCTCCTTCTCCTTCGCCGGGAGCTTGTCGGGGGTGAGGTTCCGCCCGCCCTCCTCCATGAACACCAGCGGGCAATAATTCAAGACCAGGAAGCGGGAGAAGAAGCGCGCCGGCGTCTCGAACCGCTCCTTGGCGAAGCCCCAGACCCGCGCTCCGGAGACCTCGCTCCGGTGGCAGGCGAAGCCGGTGATCGGCCGCTTCGGATGCTCCTTCTTCGGCTTGCCCACCGGCGCCTCGATCCGCAGCCAGTCCCGGACCATCCCCACCTCGCCGAAGGGCACGCCGGTCTGGGCCATCCCGAACGGCCCCGGGTTCATGCCGACGAGGAGCGTCTCCTTCGGCGGTGCGCCGTAGCGATCGAGATACAGGTCCCAGGAGGCCCGGGCGTACTCGAGGGGGTTGTAGACGTAGGCCACCGGCTTCGCGAAGCGGAGCGGGGCGAGGGCGGCGACGAGCTGGTCGGTGATCGGGCGGTGGTCCATCGGCGGGCATCCTACCCGCTGGCGATCCGGGACGGGAGGACGGGGAAGCGGGCGCCGGCCCGGTTTGCCCGTCGGGCCCGTGCTCCCCACCGTATCTCGGTGCAGGCGACGACCCTCGAGCGCGTGGTGTTTCCCCGGGACGGCAGGCCCGGCAAGCTCCCGTATCGTCCCTTCATCCACGGGCCGCCGGTGGCGCTCTGCGGCTCCCTGTGGATCGGCACCCACCTCTGGCGCGTGCGCCGGCCGCCGATGTCGGTGGTGTGGAACGAGGTCGACGCCCACGGCCGGGAGCGGGTCAACCGGCTCGACCGCTTGGTCCGCAACTGGCTCCGCTGGAGCGACACCCGCCTCGCCCGGACCCTCTCCAACGTGATGGCCCACTACGTGATGCCGGCGAGCGCCACCGCGGTCGCGCTCCTGGGGGCCCGGCGGGCGCCCGGCGGACCGCTCGCCGACCTCCTCTGTATCGAGGAGGCGGTGCTCTACGCCGGGGCGGTGAGCCAGGGGGTGAAGTTGCTCCTCCGGCGCCAGCGCCCCTTCGCGCGCTTCACGCCCCTCGGCTCGACGGCGCCCGCCCGGCAGCCCGACGACGACAACCTCTCCTTCTTCTCGAGCCACACCTCGACCGCCACCGCCCTGGCCACGGTGACCCACTGGCTGCTCCGGCGCCGGCGGGTGCGGAGCCCGGTGGTGCCGGTCCTCGGCCTGGGGGCCCTCCTCACCGGCTACCTCCGGATCGCCTCCGACCGCCACTACCTCTCCGACGTGCTGGTGGGCGCGGCGGTGGGGGCCACGGTGGGGACCGCGGTCCCGGCGCTCCTCCACCGCGTCTGAGGGCTACCTGAATACGACGACGACTGCCGCACCGGGCGCCTGGTTTGTAGCCCGGATCCTCGCCCGCGAGGCGCGGGAACGTGGCTTGGGGTGGGGCAGAAGGAAGCCTACCTCGCGACGCTCGAGGGCTGGCTCTACTTCGCCGTCGTCGCCGACCTCTTCTCGCGCGACATCGTCGGCTGGGCCGACTCCGAGACCATCGACCGCCACCTGGTCCTGAACGCGCTCTCGCCGATGTGGCTCGGCCCGACATCGGGCTCGTCGGCGCCGTGCGGTGGCTCGGGCGCCGGCGTCGGTTGGTTCGCGCCTGCGTCGTCGCGCTCATCGGGCTGATGCCCGAGCTCCTCGCCGGTGTCGAGCCCACCGTCCGCTCCTTCCGCGCCCACCTCCATGAGGCGCCGGTGCTACCCTTGCTGCGCGGGCTGGCCGCCACACACCTCCACGTGCTCCCGCCCCCTCTCGGTTTCGGCCCCCGCCCCGCCCGGCGGTGGAACCGCCGCTCCGGAGAGCGACACCAAACGGGGCCGGACCCGCCGCGCGACTGCCGGTAGCTCCTCGAACGCTCGGTGGATTCACCGCCGACGACGACGAGGAGCAGCACGTGGAAGAGAAAGACAGGAACACGCTGGCGGAGCAGCAGGCCCTGTTTCGCTACGGGGTCATCGCGGACCTCGTGCGCCTACCGCCCGGGACGAAGGGGATCTACCGGCGGATCGAGGAGAAGGCGGAGGCCGAATACACGATCCCCGGATCGACCCGCACACAGGTGGCCGCGGAGACGATCCGGGATTGGATACAGGCATACCGCAAGGGCGGTTTCGATGCATTGCTGCCCCGGGTCCGGAGAGACGCCGGGGCCGCGCGCAGGTTGCCATCGGAGACCACCGACGCCCTCGTCCAGCGCCGGAGCAGCAGGAGCAACTCGACCTCCTCCTCAGCTACAACCGCACGCTCGCCCGCGCCAGCTCAAGGAGGAACTCCGCGAGGTCCTCCGGGCGCCCGACCGGGAGTCGATGAGGCTCGGAATCGATCGCATCCTCCGGCGCACCCAGTCAAAGGGATGCAAGCCGCTTCGGCGCCTTCATGAATCGCTAAGCCGCCATCTCGAACCCATCCTCGCCCTCGGCGAGCATCGGCCTGCGGTCGGGAGGGTGGAGGCGCTCAACAACAACTGGGAGACGCTCGTCCGCCGCGCCCGAGGATACAGGGACCTCGCCTACCTGCTGCTAAAGCTTCGCTTCATGACCGCAAACCCGATCCGCTTCGCAGATGGCGTCCGCCGCTTCCTCGCCCTCGGGATCCCCGCTCCCATGCCACTGGCTAAACCCGCGTGATCACGCGACCCGACATTCGACGAAGAGCCGGAATTTGCGGGCGTTCGTAGGCGAGGCCAGGAGTCGGAGGGGCCATAGCACCGGTGAAGAGGATAACCTGTCAACTCGAGTGATCGCCGCTGTCAGTGGCGAACGGGCCGGTCGCCTATGAGGTAGGATACGGCTGCTCGCTCCAAGATGAGGCATCGTCTCAGTTTCCTGCTGTGCACCGATCTACTGCAGGCTCTGTGCACATTGGCATGGACGGTCGGCTGTCCGGAGGACCAATGCACCATCCTGCCCTGCTGCTCGTCGTCTTCCTGGCCGCATGCGGCTGCAACGAGGTTCCTGCGGGAAGTCGTCCGCCCACGGGCGCCGGTAGCGGTGGAGGGGATGGGGGCAACGGCGGAGACGCCGGAGGCGGAGGGTCGGGCGGGAGCGACGTGCCGGGCTGGATTACTGGCGAAGTCCTGTTGATCGAGGGCGGCCCGGCGGTGGGCGCCACGGTGTCGCTCGACGGCGACCCGGCGGCCGTCGTGGGCGCGGACGGAACCTACCGGATCGACGGCTTCACGGCTCGATCCACGCGCACGCTCACCTTCAACCTGCCGCCGCGGTGGCCGGAGAGCGTTCCCGTGGAGGTCGGACCGGGATGCGGAGCGGTTGTGCCGGTTGTCGAGTTGCGGGACGTGCGCTGGGTCGGGGCCGGAACGTACGGCGTGTCGTCGTACCGGCCGCCTGCAAGGGCGCAGGTGGTCGAACTGGGTGAAGAGGTCGTGCTGTGGCGCGACGACCTCGAACGGTCGACGCCGCTTCTCTCGCCCCAGCCGTACATGACGCGGCAGACTTGGACCGGCGACCTGCGCCGCGTGGCGGTCGCGGCAAACGGTGGCGGGCCCCTCGTCGTCCATGACCTGGCGAACGGCAGCACACGGTCGCTCGGGTGGTCTAGGTCATTCGGCTTCGGGGCCGACACCGATCATTTCCTTTTCGATGATCAGGACGGCCGTCAGTGGCTCGCGGACCTGGCCGCGGGCGACGATCCGCAACTCCTCTGCGATGGGCCGGTCGCCGCCTCGATTCACTACTACTACGCGCGACATCTCCTCTGTCGGTTTGGCGAGAGAATTCCGGGCTGGCGCCGCTGGGACCTCGTCGAGCGCACGTTTCGCGACTTCGGTCCCGACGTCGCCCTCGGCGAGGTGATGAACGTCTACGACCAGCGCTCCTGGTCCTGGACGTACGACGTCGGCCACTTCCTCGCGCCCTCCGCGTTGGGCCCCGACCTCTGGACGCTGTGGTCCTGGACCGAGGAGTCCGGGCTGGTGCGCGGGCTCGACGGCATCCAGCATTGGTACACGACCTTCACCAGGCCCAACTTCGCGATCGCCGGGACGACCGAGGGCGGACACCTGCTGCGCCTCGACGTCACGACCGGCGCGGCCGACGACCTGGACATCGGTGTCGACGCGATCTTGGACGCGACCTCCTGGCCGCTCGATCACGTCCTCTACCTTCGCAATCATGTCGGCCGGCACGGTGCGGAGCTGAACGTGTGGGACGAGGCGCAGCGCACGGTCACACGCATCGCGCCGTGGACTCTGTACTGGACCGTCGATGATGCTTGGCCCGTCCGCGTGGGCTTCTTCGCAAAGCAGACCATCGACGACCCAGACGAGCTTCTCTACGAGTACCGTTACGATACCGGCCAGCTCACGCCCCTCGGGACGGATCGCGCCACGATGCACCAGGCCGGCGTGGTCCTCTGGGACGCACCAGCAAACACGCTCGTCGTCCGACGGGACGCGGACGGCACCGACCACGTCCCCGTCACCGGCGACCTCTCGGGAAGCGGCGAGTGGGAGGTCTCCGCGGCCCTAGATCGCCTGGTTTACCGAAATGAGGCCGGGGTCGGTGCGTGGGCCCGTGGCCATGCGCCCCATTTCGTGCCGGGTGGCACCTACCTCCGTGACGACGCCTTCGGCTGGGTGGCCATCGGTTCGCCGAATACGGGTTCACTCGTCGCCGTGGACCTCGCGACCGGCGAGCTGCAGCAGCTCGGCGTCGGTGTCTTCGACTTCACCTGGAGCGACGAGGCACGCTGCCTCGTCTTTCAGGCTGGCTGCGCCGCGCCGGGCGTCTGCGCGGGTTCCCGCCTCGACGCCTGGGACCCGGCGACCCGCGAGGTGCGCACGCTCGCGGAGCTGGACGGCGTACTCGTGGGGTGGTGGGCGCTTCCGGGCGGGCGTGTGGTCAGCGTGACCGGCGACGGTGGGGGAGGGCTCCGCGTCGTGGTCGAGGTTCGGGCGGCGGGCCAGCGGCGCCATCTCGGCAGAATTGCCGATGTGGCCTTTGGCCTCCGTATCTCCGACGGGCGCCTGCTGGTCCTCGACGAGGGCGACTCCGTCGACGGGCTCGCCTCGCTTTCGGTCGTTGAGCTCTCGGACCTCTCGGTGCGCGTCCTGGCCACCGACGTGGAGGCCGGCGTCGTCACCGTTCCCAGCGATCGAGTGGGGCCTCCCGAGACCTTTCAGACGGTGGCGTGGAAGCAGGCCACGGGCGCGGGCGAACTCTGGGTGGCGTCGCTCGAGCCAGAGGCCACCCCGAGGCGCGTAGAGCGTGGGCCCGCCGAGCAGCTCGACCCCCGGAACGTCACCGAGGGATTCGCCTTCTATTCGCTCCCCGCGAGCGATCCGAACGCGGGGGTCTGGGCGCTGCCGCTCCGGCCGAATCACTAGCCTGAAGTTCCATACCGGAAAAGACAAAAAGCGTAGTCAGAACCGATAGGTGCACACATGGGTGCCCCTCGGTTCTGACTACGCCTTGATGTTCTCGAGCAACCCGAGGGCGCGTCGCTGGAGCAGACTCGCGTTGGTGACGACCTGGAAAGTCGGTGCTCCCTCGCCCCCGCTGGGCGCCCGGCAAGTGTTGCGGGCGATGGTGGAGAGGTTCTCCATCAGCGTCCGGAAGCAATACGCCTGCGTGCCATCGGGCAGGGTGTGTGTCTTCGCCTTGACCTCCGCCGCGGCCGACCGCTTTGCCGGGGCCACCGGGTCCCTCGTGGACTTCGCCGCCTGGTCCTCGTCTGCGAAGAGGATCGGGCGCCAGGCTTCCCTCATGTGCCACTCGACGTAGTAGGCGAGCATGCAGAGGAAGATGTGTGCCCGCACGCGATCCGCCAGGCGGTGGTGAATCGGGCGAACCTTCAAGTCGATCGACTTCATCGTCCTGAAGGCACGCTCCACGGTGCTCAGGCCCTTGTAGGTCCGGACCGCTTCCTCGGCGCTCATCTCCTTCGGTGCGAGGCTGGTTCGGATGACGTAGAGACCGTCGAGCGCGGCCTCGGCGGTCACGGAGTTCTTGCGAATCTCGAAGGAGAAGGCGTCGTCCTCGATCGTCAGCTTGAAGTGCTTGGCGACCTTGTACTTGTTGATGACGCGGCCGGCGCGCACTCCGATCTCCGCCTTGCCTCGCAGCCGACCGCGCTCGACCATCCCGCGGACCTTGCCAAGCTCGCCGGCGGTCGCGTCCAGCAACGCCTGACGCTTGTGGGCGCGGAGCCGGCCGAGGACGGTGTTTCGGCAAGCCACGAGCCGTTCACCCGGGAAGTCCGGGTGCTCCATCTCGAAGAGGTTCCTCTCGTCGAAGAGGCCGAGCTGGAGGTGTCCACCCTCCACGAGCGCTCGGATCTGGGTCGACTTGAGCGCGGTGATCCACTCCAGCCCTTCGTCGCCTCGTAGCTGCTCGACGGTCTTCTGCGAGATCATCCCGCGGTCGCCGACCAGCACGACGCTGCCAATCCCGAACTCCTCCCGGAGCTTGAGCACCTGCGGCATGAGCGTCTTCGGGTCGCCGGTGGCGCCGTCGAAGACAGAGACGGAGACGGGGCAGCCGCGCCGATCGGCGAGTAGCCCGTAGTTGACCTGCAGCTTGCCGACCTTCCCGTCGCGGTTGTGCCCGAGTTTCGCGAGCGGGCACGTCTTGCCCTCGAAGTAGCTCGAGCTGAGGTCGTAGAGGACGAGGCTCTTCTCGTCGAGGTGCCGGGCGGCAAGCTTCTTCTCGATCGTCTTCTGCCGGTCGAGGAGCCAGTCCATCGCCGCATACAGGTCGTCCTCCGTCGCGTCGGCGATCTCAAGGTCCTCGGCCAGCGTCGAGTCCTTCCACCACCTGGTGGTGGCGAGCTTGGTGTGCGGCGCGACGATGCGGGCCGCCACCATCCCGGTGACCAACTGCACCTCCCGGCACGAACGCGACGAGAGAAGGGAGGCGAAGCCCAGCTGCCGCATCGCCACCTGCACGGCGTGCACGTCGCCGTGGGGCGCCGTCCTCGTGATCTCGAAGACCTCGCCGACCGGAGCGAGATCCTCGCCGCGGAGGATGCGGCGAATTGCGTCTATCGCCGGGTCGGGCAGGTGGGAGAGGTTGCTCAGGGTCTCGTTCTTGACCTTGCCGTCCTCGCGGTAGCTCCGCCGGAGGAGGTGCGTGAGGTAGACCTTGCCCTTCTTCTCGCGCCGGGTCGTGACGACATGGACGGCACCGCCCCTGGTAGCCATGCAAGCAAGCTACCAGGCGCGGAGCTGCTGGTCAAGCTTGCGGTCGTGACTACGTTATGCACGGGAAACAGCGAGCCCTTCGTACTCCAAGTTGCGGATAAGGCAGGGCTTCCCTGACTACGGAGGGCTCGCTGGGCGGGGGAACTTCAGACTAGCCGCCTGGACGGACGATCGCATTGTCGCCGCTGGCGAGGACTTGCGCGAGGCTCTGCCGCTCCGACGCTCGGGGGCGATGCGCAGCAGCGTCCCGGCCCAACCCCTCTGGTGCAGGTCGCTACTTCACCACTCGTAGTTTCACCCGGAATTCGTGGGCTCTCTCGGCCGCGTCCTCGGAGACGGCCTATGACGATTCTCACCGCCTTTCACCCCCTCGCGTAGGTTCTTCTCACCGGCTTTCACCCCCCTGAACCTGGGTTTCTCAGGGGCATTCACCCCTCCCTGATCCCGGGGATTCTCAGGGGCATTCACCCCCCGCGATCGCGTGACAAGCAGCTATGACGGCCAGCCCCGGCGCGGAGCCGGTGCTCGAGGTCGCCATGGCGTTTCGCGAGGTCACGGTGCTGGAGATCAAGGAAGTCCTGCTACTCTGGCAGGCACGCGCAAGAAGGCGATGGCCCGGCAGACCGGGCTCGATCGCAACACCATCCGGCGTTACGTGCGCGTCGCGGAGAAATGCGGCCTCGACGAGAAGGCCGGCAAGGTCGCACTCACCGACGAGAAGCTCGCCGAGATCGTCGGCCGCCTCCGGCTTCCGGAGGCCGCGCCCCCACCCGGTGACGCGTGGGCCCGCTGCGAGGCGCGGCGAGACTTCATCAAGAAGCAGCGCGACGACGGTGTTCAGCTGACCAAGGTCTGCAGGTTCCTCGTCCGCCAAAACGCACCGGTTCCGTACGCCACGCTCCACCGGTTCGCCGTCAAGGAGCTCGACTTCGGCCGCTCCGCGCCAACGATCCCCGTCGCGGACTGCGAGCCTGGCGCCGAGGTCCAGGTCGACACGGGCTGGATGACCCTCCTCGAGCCCGACCTCTTCGGCAAGCGGCGCCGCTTCCGCGCCTGGATCTTCACCTCGGTCTACAGCCGGCACCGCTTCGTCTACCCGTGCTTCGAGGAGCCGACGAAGACGGCGATCGAGGCGTGCGAGGCAGCGTGGGAGTTCTTCGGCGGCGTCTTCGCGGTGCTGATCCCGGACAACACCAAGGCGATCGTCCAGGAGGCCGATCCGCTCAAGCCGCTCATCAACGAGGCCTTCCTCGAGTACGCGCAGAAGCGCGGCTTTCACGTCGATCCCGCGCGCTCGAAGAGCCCCAAGGACAAGGCTCGCGTCGAGCGCAGCGTGCAGACGGTCCGCGAGGACTGCTTCCGCGCCGAGCATCTCCAGACCCTCGACGATGCGCGAAGGCGCGCGCGGCACTGGTGTCTCGAGGAGTACGGCATGCGCCGCCACTCCACGACCCAGCGTCTTCCCCGCGAAGCGTTCGAGGCGGACGAGCGGCCACATCTCAAGACCGCGCCCTCGGCTCCGTACGAGGTCCCGATCTACTGCGAGGTGAAGGTCGGTCCCGACCAGCACGCCGCCGTGGCGAAGGCAATTTACTCGCTCCCGTTCGAGTTCCGCGGGAAGCGCCTGCGCGCGCGCGCCGATCGCACGACCATCCGCTTCTACGAGAAGGGCACCCTCGTGAAGGCGCATCCACGCCGGCCGCCCGGCGGTCGGTCCACAGATCCCAGCGACTTCCCGCCCGAGAAGGCGGCCTACGCGCTCCGCGACACGGCCTTCTTGCTTCGCCAGGCGGAGGAGAAGGGCCCGCACGTGCTCGCCTTCGCGAAGGCGCTTCCTCGACGGCCCGCTGCCTTGGGCCCGGATGCGGCGGTGCTTCGCGCTCCTCGGCCTCTGCAAGCGATACGGCGACGAGCGCGTGGACGAGACTTGCAAGGTCGCGCTCGCAGCCGAGATGCACGAGGTCCATCGTCTCGAGCGAATGCTCAAGTTCGGTCGCCCGCCGGAGTCCGTGGGTGCGGCCGCCCGCAACAACGTCGTTCCGCTCGCGCGCTTCCTGCGTCCCGCGAGCCAGTACGCGCTTCCCCTCGCATCCCGCGAGGTGGATGGCACCAAGGAGAAGGACACATGACCACCGACACCGTATCCTCCGACCTCAAGACGGCGCTCCACCGCCTCAAGCTCTCCGGCCTGCTGCATACGTTGCCCGAGCGCCTGGCCCTCGCGAAGTCGCAGAAGATGCCCTACCAGGACCTCCTGCTCCTCCTGCTCAGCGACGAGATCTCGCGGCGCGATGGCCAGCCCGCCACCATCCGCGCGCAGCGCGGCAAGCTCGACCCCACGATGCAGCTTGAGGCGTGGGACGAGTCTGCGAAGGTCACCTTCGACAAGATGGTGCTCAACGAACTCGTGTCGCTACGCTTCATCGAGAAACACGCTCACGTGGCGATCGTGGGCCCGGTGGGCGTCGGGAAGACGTTCCTCGCGCACGCGCTGGGCCACGTCGCCTGCCGCCGCGGCTTCTCCGTGCTCGCCACGCGCGGCGACCAGATGCTGAAGACCCTGCGCCACGCCCGCCTCGACAACTCCTACGAGGCCGAGCTCCGCAAGCTCGTCGCCGATCTCCTCGTCGTTGACGACTTCGGTCTGGACCGGATGGACGCCACCGAGAGCCGCGACGCCTACGAGATCTTCACTGAGCGCCACCGCGCCGGCTCGATGATCGTGACCTCGAACCGCGGCCCCGACGAGTGGCTCGGCACCTTCGCCGATCCCGTCCGCGCGCAGAGCGCGAGCGAGCGCTTCTCCGGCAACGCCTACGACCTGGTGATCGAGGGCGAGAGCTACCGGGCGAGGCAGAAGCCGTCGCTCCACGGCGGGGTCCGCGCCGCGCCTGCCGCAAAGCGATCGCGTGGCCGGGCCGGGGAGGCCGCGGCGTAGGCTCCGGCGCAGAAGTCGCTGGACTGGGCGACCAGTCTCAGCCACCTTCACCCCGTCATGTGCGCGGGACCCCCGGGGTGAATGCCCTTGAGAAGAGGGGGGTGAAAGGCCCTGAAAATCGGCACGGCCTGGTCCACCTTCATCTTCTTGCACTGGCGAAACGGCTATCAGGGCGCCTTAGTGGATCTCACAGCCGCCGCGCGGTGGATCCCGCTCAGGCCGCCGCCAAAGAGCTCGGGTACCTGCCGTGCGACGGCGGCTCCGCCGACCTGCTGTACACGATCATCAGCCGCCGGCACGAGCAGCGCTCGACGGTGATCACCACCAACCTCGCCTACAAGCAGTGGGGCACCGTCTTCCCCGGCGCCGCCTGCGTCGCCTCCCTCGTCGACCGCTTCGCACAGCACCGCCACGTCATCGACGCCGACTCCTGGCGGAACAAGGAGGCGTCCACCGCCCGGGACCGGAAGAAGTCTAAGTAGAACGGCTCTGCCGACGACACCGCAATCAAGCGGCCTCGGGCGCCCCGGCGCTCGGGGCCGCGGTGCGTCCGGGCCCATCACACCTCGCTGGAGAGCGACGCCCGGTTCGTCGGCCTCGACCGTCAATCCGCTGCGGATCCTGGGCACCGTCTACAGGGCACGGGCCCGCCGCTGTGAGACCAGCTCCAGGACGGCGTGGCGGCGCTCCTCCACGCTGCGCCTGCCCGGCCGTCCTCCAACGGCAGGCGCATCGGACGAAGGG
>JAEZJH010000306.1 GCA_023436385.1 Pseudomonadota bacterium | reverse complement strand
CGTCAAGACCGCCCGCCCGGACCAGCTGGTCCTCTCCGCGCCGGGGACCCCGGAAACGCTGGCGCTCGCCATCCAACCGGAGACGGAGGTGATCTCGCCGGCGGGCGACGTGGCGGTGGAGCAGCTGAAGCCGGGGCAGCTGGTACGGGCGGCGTTGGTTCCCTCGGGGAGCGAGTTGGTGGCGCTGGTGGTGGAGGTGATGCCCGACGCGGCAACCATGCCGGGGAAACCATCTCCACCCGCCGCGCCGGGTGAGTCGACCACAACCCCCCGGCGATAGCGATGCGTCCGGCGGGCGTCGTTCCGGCCCGGTTCGGTCGCACGCAGTCCGGCGCTTGCTTTCTTGCCCGAATTCCTGGCACGCTTCGGAATCGCAACGACGAGGAACGAAAAACACCTCCACACAGGAGCGGTCCCGTCTTGCATCCGGCGCACGCCGGCAACGCCAGGGAGCGAAGGCTCCACTGTTAGGGAAGGAAGCACGCAGAATGGCACAGGGCACCGTGAAGTGGTTCAACGACGCCAAGGGGTTCGGGTTCATCTCGCAGGAAGGTGGCGAGGATGTCTTCGTCCACTTCTCCGCGATCCAGGCCGACGGCTTCCGCTCCCTGGCGGAGGGCGAGCACGTCGAGTTCGATATCGCCCGCGGCCCGAAGGGTCTCCAGGCGCAGAACGTCCGCAAGGTCTAGGGTTTCGTCGCGCGCGCGATCGGCCGCGCGAACGACCCGGTCTCCGAGGGGGGCCGGGTCGTTTTCGTGTCGGGCTTCCGGGTGGGCGATTTGCGTCCGCCGCCCGGCCGGTCGAGGATGGGCGCGTGACCGTCGAACGCACGCGCCCGGAGCGACGGCTCCTCGGCATCCCCCTCCGCATCCACCCGACCTTCTTCCTGATGGCCGCCGTGCTCGGGGCCCGTCCCGGCGCCGACGTGACGGCAGTGTTGATCTGGATCGGCGTCGTCTTCGCCTCGGTCTTGCTCCACGAGCTGGGCCACGCCCTGGCGGCGCGCGCCTTCGGCTATCGGCCCCGGATCGAGCTCCACGCCATGGGCGGGACCACGCTTTGGGGCGGGGCCCCGGTGACGCCGCTGCGGCGGCTGGTGGTCAGCCTCGCCGGGCCCTTCGCCGGCCTGGCGGTGGGCGCGATTGTCTGGGTGATCCCCGACGCCGGGCTCACCGGCCGGGCCGCCGAGGCGGTCCACGCCATCCTCCTGGTCAACGTGGTCTGGGGGCTCCTCAACCTCCTGCCGATCCTGCCCCTCGACGGCGGGAACGTGATGGCCTCGATCCTCGACGGCCTCACCGGCGGCCGGGGCGAGCGGCCCGCCCGGATCGCCTCCTTCCTCCTCGCCGGCGCCGGCCTGGTCCTGGCGCTCCTCGCCGGGCAGATCTGGGCGGCGCTCCTCGCCGGGATCTTCGCGGTGGGGAACCTCCGGGCGAGCCTCGACGACCTCCGGCGGCTGCGCGACGCGCCCCTCGAGCAGCTCCTCGAAGCGGCGGGCGAGCGGCTTGCCGCCCGGGACCTTCCCGCCGCCGGCCGCCTCGCCGGCGAGGTGCTGGAGAAGGCGCGGACGGAGGAGACCCGCCTCGCCGCCTCCCAGCTCCTTGCCCTCGCGCAGCTGGCGAGCGGGGAGGTGGGCCGGGCCCGGGAGCTGCTCGCCGGCCTGCCGCCGGGGGCGGTGGCGCCGGCGGTGGAGATCGCGGTGCTCCTCGCCTCGGGCGACGAGCGCGGGGTGGAGGCCACCCGGGCGACCCTGGCCCGGGACGCCGACGGCGCCTTCGCCGGGGCCCTGGCCCGGACGCTCCTCCTCGCCGGCCTCACCGCCGAGGCGGCGGCGCTCTTTGCCGGACCCCGGGCCGAGGGGCTCGACTCCCCGGTGCTGGCGGAGCTCCAGGCGGCGCTCTTCTTCGCCGGGAACTACGACGCCTCGGCGCGGATCGGCGATTGCCTCTTCCTCCGGGAGGGCCAGCCGGTCACCGCCTACAACGTCGCCTGTGCCCGGAGCCGGGAGGGCCGGCTCGACGACGCCCTCGGCTGGCTGGAGCGGGCGCTCGCCGCGGGCCTCGACGGCTCCGTGGACCCGGTCCGGGATCCGGACCTCGCCGCGCTCCGGGCGCACCCCGGCTTCGCGGCGCTGGTCGACCGGCTGCCGCCGCCGCGGGCCTCCGACCTGCCCGGGCACGAATAAGGCGCGACCTCCGGCGGCCGCCCGCCGGGCTACGGCAGCGGCCGCCCCGTCCGCCCCGGATCCCCGCCGCCGCCGATCCAGCCCTGTGGCGCCAGGTCCCGGGGGCCCTTTCCGGCCACCTCGAGGAGGAACGCCGCGACGCTGCCCCGGCAGGAGTCGTAGGCCAGCCAGAGGGAGGAGAGCACGGTGGCCGGCCCCCCGTAGGAGCCGGGCGCCAGCTCGCAGGACATCACGTAGGCGTTGTCGCGCGTGAACTCCAGGAGCGACGGCTTGGCGTCGCAGGCCCCCGTCCCGTGGGAGTAGAGGAGCCGATCGCCAGGGCGGGAGCGATCGGCCGCGAGCAGCAGCGGCTCGCTCCGGCCCCATGGCACCGAGTTGCGGAGGAGCTGTTTGTCCAGATCCCCGCCGGTGGCCGGGTCGAACCGGAACAGCGAGAAGTCGGTCCACCGGGGGCCGCGTTCGTCGACGGGGTAGCCGGCCAGCCAACCGACCGTGGGCGAGAGGATCGGCGGTAACACCACGTCGGGAACCAGGATCGGCAGGGGCTCGGCGATCCGGAGGCCGTCCGCGGTGGCGTAGAGCGTCCCGTCGCCGTGGAGGAGCCGGCCGGCGAAGACGCCCAGGGGCGCCGCCGGCATCGTCTCCACCGCGAACCGCTCGATCCCGGCGCCGCCGAGGGAGACCAGCCGGAACCCGTCCGCCGTCTCCTCGCCGAAGAACACGCTCCCGCCCTCGTCGGCGACGAGCCCCGGGAAGACGGTGCCCGCCCGCCGGGCGCGCCAGGCCACCGTTCCCGCGGGGGAGACGGCGATCACCGTGTGCCCGACCCCGTAGGTGTCGCCGAGGATCAGGACCACGTCGCCGTAAGCATTGACCGCGGTGGAGCCGCGGCCGAGGGGGATCCCGTCGGCGCGGAGGTCGATCCGGAAGGCCGCTTCCCCGGTGTCGCTCCGGTAGGCCTCGAGGAAGCCCTCCCGCAGCGTGGAGTAGACGAGGCCGCGGGAGAGGAGGAGCCCGCCGTTCCGGGCCACCGGACCGGAGAACATCGGCGCCAGCCCGTCGTAGCGATCGAAGGACCAGTAATCGGCGGGATCGGGATCGGGATCGATCGCGGTCCCGGCGGAGCCGCCCGTTTCCTCCCGGTCGTTCATCGGGCTGATCGACCGGAGGCCGCAGCCGGCGTCGTCGCACTCCGCCCAGTAGACGTAGCGCTCGTCGGTCACCGCCTCGAAGTGGAGCCGCTTCCCGCCCAAAGGCGTCACCCGCCAGACCGGGTTCAGCACCGTCTCGGCCCGGGCCGGCTCGCACTCCATGATCCCGCCCGAGCCGCGGACACACCGGCTGGGCTTTCGGCAGGGGTTCCCCTGGCGGCAGATGGTTCCCTCCGGCGCCTCGGCCACGGTCACACAGGCGCCGTTGTCGCAGAAGGAGCCGATGCACTCGCTGACCGGTCCGCAGATGGTGCCGTCGGGGGCCCGGGTCACCTTCCAGCCGACGCCGGGCTCGCAGGTCTCGACGCGACAGGGATCGTTCGTGGGCCGCTCCTCCACGGGCTCGTGGTAGCAGCTGCAGTCGCCGGCGATCAGGTCTCGGGTGCAGGGGTCGCCGTCGTCGCAGCCGTCCCCGGCGCCGCGACACACGCCGTCGAGACAGACACCGTCGGCGATACAGTGGTCGCTGCAGGGAGTGTCGTCGGGGGCCGCCTGGTGGATACAGGTACCGGCGACCGGATCGAAGGAGGCGATCCGGCAGGCCGCGGCGGTGGTGCAGTCGGGCACCGGGACGGCGGTGCCGGCGAGGGCCACCCGAAAGCTCTCGCCGCCGGCCTCCACGGTGAGGGTCCCCTCGGCCCGCCCGGCCGAGGCGGGAGTGAACGAGAGGGTCAGGGTCACCGTGCCCACGCCGGGAATCCGCGCGGGCGGGGCCTCGAGCCGGAACGGTTCGTCCACCCGGGCCCGGAGCTCCACCGGCGACCGGCCGGTGTTCTCCAC
>JAEZJH010000297.1 GCA_023436385.1 Pseudomonadota bacterium | reverse complement strand
TCGCCAGGTAGCGGCGGCCCAGGCGCCCGGCCTCCGCGGCGATCTCGCCCGGGGTGGAGCGAGCGTCGGTGGAGGCGGGGCGGGTGTGGACGTGGAGGTCTCCCAGGAGGTCCCGCTCTTCGACCAGCGCCGGGAGCCGCCCGGCCTCCGCCGCCTCCAGCTCGCCGGCGCCCTCCCGGAGCTCCGGGGGGATCCAGGGGAGGCCGACGAGGCGATAGACCTCCTCCTCCCGCTCCCCGCCCAGCCTCCGCCCCTCCTCGTCGAAGACGCCGTACTCGTTGACCTTGAGGCCCATCCCCAGGGCGCGGCCACGGAGGGCGACGTTGTGGGCCTTCGAGCCGGTGAAGTACTGGAGCGCCGCGCCGAAGGAGCGGGGCTCGACCACCCGGAGATCGGCCTGGAGCCCCACCGTGAGCTCGACGGAGGCCTTGGTGGGACCGCTGGCGATCACCCGCTTGGCCTCCGGCATCGCCAAAAACGCCCGCATGCACGGCTCGGGGTGGGTGGCCGCCGCCAGGAGATCGAGGTCCCCCACCGTCTCCTTCCGGCGCCGGAGGCTGCCCGCGGCCTCGGCCCGGACCACGCCGGGAACGGTCCGCAGCCTCGCCACGATCGCCTCCGCGTAGAAGATCGCCCGGTGGATCTGGAAGCGGCCGGCGCGGTTCCGGTAGCGGGCGACAGCCAGGGCGATCGCCTTGGCCCGGACCGGCCCCATGCCCTTGAGGCGCCGGAGCTGCCCGCTCTTCGCCGCCTGCTCGAGCTGGTCCAGGTCGACCACCCCGAGCCCCCAGACCGCCGCCGCGGTCTTCGGCCCGACGCCCTCGAGGCGCAGCATCTCCCGGACGCCGGCCGGCACCTGCCGGGAGAGCCGCTCGCGCTCGGGGGAGTGGCCGCGATCGAGCGCCTCTTCGATCAGGGCGGCGATCTTCTCGCCGATCCCCGGGATGCTCCGTAGCTCCTCGCGGGCCCGGAGCTCGGCCAGGGAGACGGGCAAGGTGTCGATGGTGTCGGCCGCCTGCCGGTAGGCCCGGATTCGGTAGGGGTTCCCGCCGGTGAGCTCGAGGATGTCGGCGATGTCGGACAGAATCCGGACGACCTCGGCGTTCTCCACGTTTTTGAAGGTAGGTACCGGCGCCCGCCGGCCGCCCGGCCGCCGGAAAAGCGGTCGAAGGCGGACGGTCGCCCGCCCGGCGGTGGCCAAGCCCCTTGAAGTCGCCGGGCGTTCGATCTTATTTGCGCGTCCGATTCAGCGCCGGCCTCCGCCGGCGGCCATGCTTCCACGAAGCGAAGGGAGTCCCGAATTGATCAGCTCCGCCGGTCCACGTAAGTGGACGCTCGCCGACGCGGCCGAGAACTACCTGGTGAAGTCCTGGGGGAACCCGTATTTCGGGATCTCGGAGAAGGGCACGGTGGTGATCCACCCCGACGGCCCGGCCGGCGCCAGCGCGGACCTGAAGGATCTGGTCGACGAGGTGAAGCAGCGGGGCATCGGCCTCCCGCTCCTCCTGCGCTTCACCGACGTGCTCAAGCGCCGGGTGGAGGCGATCAACGAGGCCTTCCGGACGGCGATCGCGGAGAGCGGCTATTCCGGCGAGTACCGCGGGGTGTTTCCGATCAAGGTCAACCAGGTCGCCGCGGTGGTGGAGCCGATCATCCAGGCCGGCCGCCCGTACCACTACGGCCTCGAGGCCGGCTCCAAGCCCGAGCTCCTGGCGGTGATGGCGCTCCTCGAGGACCCCGAGGCGCTGGTCGTCTGCAACGGCTACAAGGACGAGGAGTACGTGGAGACGGCGCTCCTCGCCACCAAGCTCGGCCGCCGGGTGATCCTGGTGGTGGAGAAGCTCTCCGAGCTGCACCTGATCGCCCAGGTGTCGCGGCGGACCGGCGTCCGCCCGCACATCGGCGTCCGGGTCAAGCTCTCCTCCCGCGGCACCGGCCGCTGGGAGGCCTCGGGCGGCGACCGCTCCAAGTTCGGCCTCACCGCCGGCGAGCTCCTCGAGGCGATGAACCTCCTCCGGGAGCGGGAGCTCCTCGACTGCTTCGAGCTGATCCACTTCCACCTCGGCTCGCAGATCAGCGCGATCCGCTCGGTGAAGAACGCGCTCCGGGAGGGCGGGCGGTTCTACGTCGAGCTGGTGAAGGCCGGCGCGCCGCTCCGCTACCTCGACGTCGGCGGTGGCCTGGGCGTGGACTACGACGGCTCCCAGACCAACTTCCAGTCCTCGATGAACTACACGATGCAGGAGTACGCCAACGACATCGTGTATGCGGTGAAGGAGCTGTGCGACGCCGCCGAGGTGCCGGTGCCCACCCTGGTCTCCGAGTCGGGCCGGGCGGTGGTGGCCCACCACGCGGTGCTGGTGACCGAGGTCCTGGGGGCGATCGAGTTCGAGAACAAGGCGGTCCCGGAGACCTTGCCCGAGGGCGCCTCCCACGTGGTGAAGAGCCTCTTCGCCACCTTCCGGGAGGTCACCCGCAAGAACCTGATCGAGGCCTGGCACGACGCCGCCGACCTCAAGGAGGAGTGCCTCCAGCTCTTCAACCTCGGGCACCTCCCCCTCGACCAGCGGGTGATGGCGGAGAACATCTACTGGGCGCTCTGCCACAAGATCCTCAAGCTGGCCAAGGAGCTGGACCACCTGCCGGAGGAGCTCGAGCACCTCGAGAAGACCCTCTCCGATACCTATTTTTGCAATTTCTCGGTCTTCCAGTCGCTGCCCGACAGCTGGGCGATCGATCACCTCTTCCCGATCCTCCCCATCCACCGGCTCAACGAGGAGCCGACCCGGCGGGCGGTGATCGCCGACATCACCTGTGACTCGGACGGCAAGATCGACCACTTCATCGATCGCCGGGACGTGAAGCAGGTTCTCGAGCTCCACCCGCTCAAGGGCGACGACTACTACCTGGGGATGTTCCTGGTGGGCGCCTACCAGGAGATCCTCGGCGACCTCCACAACCTCTTCGGCGACACCAACGACGTCTCGGTGTCGATCGTCGAGGGCGGCGGCTACCAGATCGATCAGGTGCTCCCCGGCGACACCGTCACCGAGGTGCTCGAGTACGTGAGCTACCAGAAGGAGAACCTGGTGGCCCGGCTGCGCCGCAGCACCGAAGTGGCCCTCCGGGAGGGACGGATGACCCTCGAGGAGTCGCGGCACCTGCTCCGTTGGTACGAGGAGGGGTTGGCCGGATACACGTATCTCGAGCGCGATTAGCCCGACCGAGCGCATGCAGGAACGACGAGGGCCGGAGCTCATCGAGCTCCGGCCCTCGGTGCCAACGGTCGGTCGGCGGGAACGCTACTTGTTGCTGACCACCAGGCAGACACCCAGGTTCGGCAGGCTGGCGGGCCGGCCCGCGAGCGGAACGCAGGTACGGTCCTCCTGGTAGCAGTCGCCGGGCACCGTGGTGTCGCAGTACCGCCGGCAGATGCCCTTGTCGCCGTCCTGGATGCAGTGGTGATCGGCGGCGCAGTCCGTCGGGACGTCGCAGTCGGTGCCGTCGGCCTGCTTGCCCGAGTCGGCGCAGTAGGCGAGGCCGTCGGCCGGGCTCAGGTAGCAGCCCTTGGGCGAACCGCCGACCACCTGACCACAGGTCTCCATGCTCACGTTCGGCGTGTTGGGGTCGCAGCGGATCACGCAGGCCGGAGCGCCGTCCGAGTCGATGCAGCCCTGGCCCGCGTCGCAGACCAGGCCGCCGGTGCCGCCGCACCGGCACTCGCCGGTCTCGCCGTCACAGGAGAGGTTGGAGGAGGGATCGCAGGTGACGCCGCGGCAGGCGTCGCCGCCGACGCACCGGGGCGGGTCCTGGGTCAGGTCGCAGGTCTGGTCGGGAGCGCAGACGGGCGAGGCCGCGTCGTAGCCGCCGCAGCGGCACTTGCCGTCGAGGGGGCTGCAGGTGGCGTTGCCCGGGCAGACCACGCCCTCGCAGATGTCCTTGCCGATGCAGACGCTCTCGCCGCCTTCCTCGGCGCAGGCCTGGCCGGCGGTGCAGACGTCGCCGTCGGTGGAGCCGCAGTGGCAGAGGCCGTCGACGGGGTTGCACTCCGTGCCCTCGGGGCAGTTCTTGCCGACGCAGTTCCGGCCGACGCAGTAGCCCTGGCCCGCGTCGTCGCGACGGCAGGACTCGCCGGCGGAGCAGGTGTTGCCGCCGCACTTGCAGGTCCGGTCGGTCGGGTCGCACTCCTGGTTCTCGCCGCAGACCACGCCGGCACAGGGATCCTCGCCGGAGCAGCCGTCGGCGAGGCAGGTCTGGCCCTCGCCGCAGAGCACGCCCTGGCACTTGCAGAGGCCGTCGGCGGCGTCGCAGGCCTCGGTCGGCCCGCAGACCACGCCGTCGCAGCGCTCGGAGATGCAGGAGGGAGAGGGCGGGTTGGTGTTGAGGTCGAGGTCGCAGACGGTCCCCTCGCCACAGACCACGCCGCCCTTGCCGCCGCACTTGCACTGGCCGTCGGCGGGATCGCAGCTGGTCCGCCCGGTGGGATCGTCGCAGACGGTCCCCAGCTGCACGCACAGGTCGGCGGGGATCGACTTCCTGGTTTCCCCGGAGTCGTCGCTGCAGCCGGCGAGGGCGAGCGCGACGAGGAGCCCGGGGATCGCGATACGAAGCTTGTTCATCTCTGAGTGTTCCTTCTCGCTTTCGAGATTCCGGTTCCGGCCCCCACCGCCCGCCGGAAGCGGGCGGTGGGGTTTCGCCGTGCTAGCGGCGGCGCCGCAGTGCCGCGATCACCAGGCCCAGGGCGGCGAGGCTGAAGCCCCCGCCCGCCGCCGAGCAGCCCTCGTCCTTGGTGACCTTGACCTCCTCGATCGTGCCCTCGGCCTCGGGGGCCACGGTCACGGCGAGGGATTCGGTGCCCTTGACGTTCCGCCCGTCCCGCACCTCGACCAAGAAGCCGTAGGTGCGGCCGGAGGCGCCCTGGAGCGCGGCGACGGTCGGCTTGCCGTAGATCACGCCGGTCGCGTCGAGGGAGAGCCCCTCGGGCAGATAGGCACGGGCGGCCAGGGTCCAGGTGAGGGTGCCGACGCCGTTGATCGCCTGGAGCTGCGCCCGGTACTCGCGGTCGGGCACCGCCTTGGGCAGCTGGGTGGTGACGACGGTCAGGCCCTGGGGGCCGTTCACCGCCACGGTGATCGGGCAGATGTCGGAGTCGGCGCCGATCTTCACCTCGACGGTCCAGATGTAGTTGCCCACCTGCTCCGGCCTGCCGGTGATCTCGCCGGTGACGCCGAGGATCAGGCCCGGGGGCGGCGCCGCCTCGTCGAGCGCGACGGCGCCCGAGTCGCCGATCCGGCGGGTGCTACGGGTGGTCCACTCGTAGCCGCCCGTGCCGCCGGCGGCGAGGAGCTTGCCTTCGAAGGACTCGCCGAGGGCGAGGGTGCCCAGGGTCCGGGTGGCGCAGGTGACCCGGGACGGCGGGGCGACCAGCAGGGTGATCGTCTCCGTCGCGGTCCGGTTGGCGGCGTCGGTGACCGAGGCCTTGAAGGTGAAGGTCCCGGCCTCGAGCGGCGTGCCGAAGATCACCCCGTCGGACTGGAAGGAGAGGCCGACGGGGAGCAGGCCGTCGAGCTGCGTCCAGGTATAGGGCGGGGTGCCGCCGAAGGCGGTGAGGCCGGCCTCGTAGGCCGTCTGGAACCGGGCCGTCGGTAGCTCGCGGCCGGAGATCCCGAGGGCGAGGGTGTTCCGCTCGACCTCGATGGTCATCTCCGTCGTGGCGCCGAGGTTCCCGGAGACCACCTCGAGGGAGAAGTCGTAGAGGCCCACGGTGGTCGGGCGGCCGCAGAGGGCCGCGCCGCCGGCCTGGCCGCCGGGGAGGAGGTCGATGCCGGGAGGCAGCTTCCCCGCCGCGAGGCTCCAGGTGTAGACGCCGTCGCCGCCTTCCGCGACCAGCGGGATGCAGAACTCGGCGCCGACCTGGATCGACGTGGGGGCGACGGTGAGGATCGCCAGGCCGTCGACGGAGACCACGAACGGCCGCTCGGCCCGGGCCGCGTTGTTGAGCTTGTCCAACTCGACGACGGTGCCCGACGGGTCGATCACCACGCCGACGTAGTAGAGGCCGGGGAGGGTGCCGGACGGGATGGTCACCGCCAGCGACTCCTCCACGGTGGCGAGCCAGTCGACGGTGATCGTGCCCTCGCGGAGGACCTGATCCGAGGCGGAGATCACCTCGTTCTCGGAGAGGACCACCGCGTAGGGGACGTCCTGGCCGGCCAGGTTGCCGAGGTTCTGCACGCTGAGGTCGACGCCGATGGTCGAGCCGGGAGCGCCGGAGGCCGGCGCGCCCAGCCGGAGGACGGAGAGGTCGGGGAGCGGCTCGACGACGTTGAAGCCGAAGGCCCCGCCGGCGTTGTCGTCCTCGACGAACTCCTTCACCGCGTTCTCCGGATCGGCCACCGCCAGGAGGTAGTAGCGGCCGACCGTCAGCTCCCGCGGCAAGGCCTTCTCGAACTCGACCACCCGCTCGGCGAAGGCGCCGATCTGGACCTCCGGGGTGGTGCCGACCAGGACGTCGTCGTCGGAGAACTTGTCGTCCGGCGAGACGTAGAACTGGACCCGCGCCGAGGTGGCGAACGGACCGTAGTTGTAGACGGTGGCGGTGAAGGTCTGGTCGAGGCCGGAGAGGCCCTCGACCAGCGTCGAGGTGGAGAGGACCTGGAGGTTGGGGAGGGTGGTGAAGATCGCCTCCGTGTTGGTCAGGTTCTTCGTCCACACGCTGCTGTCACAGCTGGCGCTCGACGACTGGTTGTAAACGCTGCAGGCCATGAACGGCACCGACCGCGGGCTCGCGGCGGCGTCCATCAGCCCCATCACCGCCCGGTGGCTCGAGGTGTACTTCCCCGAGTCGATGATCTCCGCCCAGCGGATGGCGATGGTGCCGTCCTCGAAGATCGCCACCTGGTGCTGGCCGCCGTCGTCGAGATCGCTGGTGGTGCTGGTCTTCCAGATCCACTCGAAGACGAGCTCGCGGTTCGGGGCGGTGCCGCGCACCTCGTAGCGGAACAGCGAGCCCCCGGCGGAGACCGTGTGGTCGTCCCACCAGCCGGCGATGAAGTTTCGGGGCGAGGTCGAGGTGGTGTAGGGGATCGGGTACGGGG
>JAEZJH010000294.1 GCA_023436385.1 Pseudomonadota bacterium | reverse complement strand
CGCCAGGGCCGCGGGGTTCGCGACGATCGCGTCGGGATCGACCGTGGCGCCGCGCCGATCGGAGACGAGCCGGAGCGAGCCGCGGACGAACTCCACGTCGGTGATCACCAGCCCGTAGCGGTACCAGTCGGGACAGGCGGCCCGGACCAGCCGCGCCGTCGGCCCGTCGAGCCAGAGGAACGACGGGCACTCGAAGCTGGCGCAGGTCCGGGAGTCGTACGCCCCGCAGTCCCGCAGGTCCTCGCCGCCGGTGACCGCCGGGTGGGCGAGACAGCCGACCCGGGTCCGGGCCTCGTCGACGAAGCCGAGAAGGGGGCAGACCCGCACCGGCGGAAAGAGCGGATCCTTGTCCCAGCGCCGGAGCGACCGCGCGGCACCGGAGTAGGCCTCCGGGATCAGCGGCAGCGATCGAACGGTGTCGGTCCGGCGGCTCAGCGCCCGGGTCAGCGCCTCCCGGGACCGGTGGCGGAAGTTGTAGAGGCCGCAGCAGGCGCCACAGGAGGCGCCGCCGCCCGGCTGGCAGAGGTGGAACGGCAGCGCCATCGCCGTCCTAGCCCACGCGGTCACGGACGGCGTTCAAGGCGTTCTGGCACCGGGCGCAGGGCACCCCGAGGCGCCGGTCGAGGCCGTCGACCTCCGGGTAGCCCATCGGGCAGCGGGCGTCCTCGCAATCCGGAAGGCCCAGGACCCGGCCCACGGCCCAGATCCCCACCGTCCCGACCCGGCGAGCGACCACGTCGGGCGCTCCGGAGACCAACCGCTGCAGGCCGATCACCGCCGCCCGGTGGTCCCGATCCCAGTCGGCGAGGACGTAGGGGGTGTCGGGGACGAAGAGGTCGAGGACGCCGACGCCGAGGACGATCCCCTCCCCGCTCCGGCCGACGGCGATCTTCCGGAGGATCGCCGCGCCGTGGTGCTGGCCGCGGGACGGGTTGAACGCGTAGCGCGGCTCGGCCAGGGCCGGCCGGGACTTGAGGCTCAGGCCGAAGGCCGCCGCCGGCGCCGTCGTGGCCGCGTCGAGGACCGTCCTCGGGACGTCGCCCAGCCCCACCACCTCGCGCGTGTGCACCTCTTCCCCCTCGCGCTGCCCGGCGCCGCGCCCCGCCCTGCGGCAGCGGCGCGGCGCCTCGAGACTGATTGCGGCGGCTGGATTCGAACCAGCATTAAGAGATTCAAAGTCTCTTGTCCTACCCTTGGACGACACCGCAACGAAACTCTTTCGGAGCCGCGCCCCGGGAGCGCGGCCTACCCTCCGTCCTTCCCGAGACGATCGGCCCGGCAGGCATCCGGACCCCGGATCTCTAGCCCGGGGCCCGTGGCCTTCGCAAGGCTCGCCTACGGGCCGTCAGATATCGAGGTTCTGCACCTCGAGGGCGAACTTCTCGATGAACTCGCGCCGGGGTTCGACCACGTCGCCCATCAGCACCGTGAAGATCTGGTCGGCCTCCACGGCGTCGTCGACCCGGACCTGGAGCAGTGTTCGCGTCGACGGGTTCATCGTCGTGTCCCAGAGCTGTTCCGGGTTCATCTCACCGAGACCCTTGTACCGCTGGATGCTCTGGCCCTTCGCCGCCTCCTTGAGGATCTTCCGCACCACGGCCTGGGGCGCGAGCGCCTCTTCGACCTGGCTGTCGTAGCGGACGCGGTAGGGCGACTCGCCCAAGGTCGCGAAGGACCCGGCTATCGCCCGGAGCTGCTCGAACTCGGTGGAACCCAGGTACTCGTAGTCGAGCACCGACTCGCGGTACGAGCCCATCGAGCGGCCCCGGAGCACCACCCGCTGGCAGCCGTGCTCGGCGTCGGGCTCGACCCGCGCGGTGAGCGGAAGCACCTCCGGGTGCCGGGCCTCGAGCCAGGGCTCGAGCTTGGCGAGCTCCGCCTTGAGCTTCTCCTTGTCGGCGAGCGTGGCCCGGTCGATCGCCGTCTCCTGCACCACCGCGTCGACGACCCGGGAGTCCCGCCGCCGATCGACCTTGGCGAGGAGCGCCTCGTACTCGAGGACCTTCCGGGCGAAGGCCTTCAGCCCCTCGCCGGTGAGCTCGCCGGCGGGCGTCTCCACCCGGGCGTGGCTCGTCCCCAGCTCGAGCAGGTGCTCGTCGAGCGAGGACTCGTCCTTGAGATACGTCTCCTTTTTCCCCTTGGTCACCTTGTAGAGCGGCGGCTGCGCCAGATACAGGTACCCGCGCTCCACCAGCTCCGGCATCTGCCGGTAGAAGAAGGTGAGCAAGAGCGTCCGGATGTGCGAGCCGTCGACGTCGGCGTCGGTCATCAAGATGATGCTGTGGTACCGAACCTTGTCGGGGTTGTAGTCCTCGCGGCCGACGCCGGTTCCCAGGGCGGTGATCAGCGTGGCGATCACCTCCGAGGAGAGCATCTTCTCGAAGCGGGCCTTCTCGACGTTGAGGATCTTGCCGCGGAGCGGGAGGATCGCCTGGGTCTTGCGATCCCGCCCCTGCTTCGCGGAGCCACCTGCGGAGTCACCCTCGACGATGTAGAGCTCGGCCTTGGAGGGATCCCGTTCCTGGCAGTCGGCGAGTTTGCCCGGGAGCGAGGCGCTGTCCAGGGCGCCCTTCCGCCGCACCGTCTCCTTCGCCTTGCGCGCGGCGATCCGTGCCCGGGCGGCGTCGCCGACCTTGGCCGCGATCTTCTTCGCGACGTTCGGGTTCTCCTCGAAGAAGGTGCCGAGCTTGTCGTAGACGAAGCCCTCGACCACGCCCTTGATCTCGGGGTTGATCAGCTTCCCCTTGGTCTGGCTGTCGAACTGCGGGTTGGGCAGCTTGACGTTGATCACCGCCACCAGGCCCTCGCGGGCGTCCTCGCCGCTCGGCGTCTCCTTGAGATCCTTCCAGAGGTTGTTCTTCGCGGCGTAGTTGTTGATGGTGCGGGTGAGCGCGCCCTTGAAACCCACCAGGTGCGAGCCGCCGTCGCGGTTGTTGATGTTGTTCGCGAAGCAGAACACCAACTCGTCGTAGGTGTCGTTGTACTGCAGCGCGATCTCCGCCACCACGCGCTTGCCGTCCTCCTCCACCACCTCCTGCTGGATGTGGACCGGCTTTTCGAAGAGCACCGTCTTGTTGCGGTTGAGGTGCTCGACGAAGGAGCGGATGCCGCCGTCGTAGTGGAAGTCGTGGTGCTTGCCGGTCCGCTCGTCGGTGAGGGTGATGTTGAGGCCGGCGTTGAGGAAGGCCAACTCCCGGAGCCGCTGCGCCAGGGTGTCGAAGTTGTATTCGCGCGGCCCGAAGATCTCCAGGTCGGGCTTGAAGCGGATCTTGGTGCCGGTGCGCTGCGACTCGCCGATCACCTCGAGGGTGGTCTGCGGCACACCCCGCGCATACATCTGGTGATACAGCTTGCCCCCCCGGGCGATCTCCAGCTCGAGCTTCTCGGCGAGCGCGTTGACGCAGGAGACGCCGACGCCGTGGAGCCCGCCCGAGACCTTGTAGGAGTTGTTGTCGAACTTGCCGCCGGCGTGGAGGACGGTGAGCACCACCTCCGGCGTCGGCCGACCTTCGGTCGGATGCATCTCCGTGGGGATGCCGCGGCCGTTGTCGGCGACGGTCACCGAGTTGTCGACGTGGACGGTGATGTCGATCCGGGTGCAGAAGCCGGCGAGCGCCTCGTCGACGGAGTTGTCGACGACCTCCCACACCAGGTGGTGCATGCCCGTGTCGTCGGGCGGCCCGATGTACATGCCCGGCCGCTTGCGAACCGCTTCGAGGCCCTCGAGGACGGTGATCGAGGCGGCGGTGTAGCTGTCACCCCCGTTCCCTTCCGGCGCCACGGGTGGAAGCTCCTGCTCTTCCCCGGTCGCCATGCCCTGCTGGGTTTCGTTCACCTGTTCCGCCTCCGAGACTGGCCAAAAAACGAAGAATCTCCGGCATCTGAATGCCGGAGACGGGCTGGTCGTGTGTATCACGCCCAAACCCGGTCCACAAGGGAAATAGAACCCCTCAACTAGCTAACTTTCTTCCGGAATTTTCCCAAGGAAGCCCTCTCGCGGGACTCCCTGGAAGGTCCCCTCGCGCACCTCGAGGAAGACCCCTTCGGCGCCGACCGCCGGGGCCACCAGGCCCGGGTCGGTGGTGGTGAGCAGGACCTGCCCGTCGATGGCGGAGAGGTAGGCGAGGAGCCGCCGGTTCCGCTCCCGATCGAGCTCGCTGGAGACGTCGTCGAGCAGGAGCAGGGGATACGAGCCCTGGGTCGCCCGGAGGTTCTCGATCTCGGCGATCTTGAGGGCGAGCACCAGCGCCCGTTGCTGCCCCTGCGACGCGTAGCTCCGGGCCGGGCGGCCGGAGAGGAACATCGCCGGCTGATCGGCGTGGGGCCCGACGCCGGTGAAGCCCCGCTCCCGATCGCGCGGAGCCCGTTCGTGGAGGGCGCGAAGGAGCGCCTCCTCGATCTCCGGCTCGGCCTCCGCCCCCTCGAGCCACGACGGCGCGTACCGCACCCGGCCCTCCAGCGCCCCGTCGGAGACGGAAGCGAGGGCGCCGACGAAGCGCGGGTGGAGCTCGGCGAGGAAGGTGCGGCGGCGGGCCACCAGGCGCGCTCCTGCCCGGGCCAGGGGGCCGTCGAAGGCCTCGACCAGCTCCAGGGCCGCGCCCTCCCGGAGGAGGCGATTTCGCGAGCGGAGGGCCTTCCCGTAGGCCCGAACCTCCGCGAGGTAGGAGGGGAAGCGCCCCCAGGTGGCGCGGTCGAGCCAGCGCCTCCGGCCCTCCGGGCCGCCCTTGACGATGCCCAGGTCGTCCGGGGTGAAGGCCACCACCGAGACGCCCTCGAAGTACTCGTCGAGGTCGCGGACCGCCTTCCCGCCGACGAAGGCCTTCCGCTCGCCGTCCTCGATCACCACCCCGATGTCGCGGACGGCACCGGACAGCTCGAAGCTGCCGCGCAGCTCCGCGCGGCCCGCTCCGAACCGGACCAGCTCGGGGAGCCGCGCCGCCCGGAGCGGCTTGAGGGTGGCGAGGAGGTAGACCGCCTCGAGGAGGTTGGTCTTCCCCTGCCCGTTCGGTCCGACGATCGCCGTCGTCCGCGGCGACGGTTCGATCGACGCCGCGACGACGTTGCGGAAGTCCCGGAGCTCGAGGGACCGGAGCCGCAAGGACTAGATGCGCACCGGCATGACCACGGCGGTGTACTGCGGGTCGCCGGCCGGCCGGATCACGCCGGGCGAGAGGTCGTCGTTCAGCTCGAAGACCACCTCGTCGGTGCCGATCACGTTGAGCACGTCGATCAGGTACTTGGCGTTGAAGCCGATCGCCATCGGCGCCGGGGCCGACTCGATCGGCATCTCCTCGTGGGCCTCGCCGAGGTCGGGGTTCTGGCTGGTGACGCGGAGGAGGTGCTCCCCCAACTCGAGCTTCACCGTGTGCATCTGGTCCTGCGAGAGCAGGGAGACGCGCTTCAGGACCTCGAGGAAGCGCAGCCGGCCCAGGGGGATCTGCTTGTCGCTCTCCTTGGGCAGGACGTGCTTGTAGTCGGGGAAGTGCCCGTCGATCAGGCGCATCACCATGGTGAGGCCGGGACGGTGGAAGACGCCGGAGTTCTCGGCGAAGCCGAGCCGGCTCTCCCCGGCGACCTCCTCGACGAGGAGCCGCTTCAGCTCGAAGAGGCCCTTCTTCGGGATGATCACCCCGCGCTTCAGGCCGAAGTCGCCCTGCACCGGCCGCTCGACCATCGCCAGCCGGTGGCCGTCGGTGGCCACCATCCGCGCCGCCCCGGGAACCGGCTCGAAGAAGACGCCGTTCAAGTTGAAGCGGGTCTCGTCGCTGGAGACGGCGAAGGAGGTCTTCTCGATCATCGCCAGAACGACCTTGGGGTCGATGACGACGGAGGGGACGTTCTCGTACTTGGGGAGCGCCGGGAAGTCGTCGGCCGGCATGCCGACGATCCGGAAGTGCGAGGCACCGGAGCGGAGCTCCAGGTAGTTGTTCTGGGTCTTCCGGAGGACCAGCGAGCTGTCGGAGAGCGCCCGGACGATGTCGTAGAGGTGCTTGGCGGAGACCGCGAGCTTCCCCTCCTTCATCACCTCGGCGGGATGTTCGCTCTGGACGCCGATCTCCAGGTCGAAGGCGGTGACGGTCAACGTCCCCTTCTTGGCCTCGAGGAGCACGTTGGCCAGGATGGGCATGGTCGACTTCTTCTCGACGATCCCCTGGGCCCGGTAGAGCGCCCGCGAGAGTTCCTCGACCGCGATCTGCAGTTCCATGGTCTCCTCACGGCTCGCCTTCGGAGACTTCTAGGAAGAAGGATCCAAAGGGAGATCGATCGTAGTCGATCGTAGGGGGTGTGGAGTTGTGGAAACCTCCCGAACCCCCGGGTTTCGCTGGCCTTCCGTCGCGGCAAATTCCCGCGATCGTTGCGGATCGAGCCCGGCTCGCTTGTGTAGCAAGGGGCCCCGGGGGCGTCAAGGACGTGGACCCACCGGCGATCCTCGGGTCGATCCTCGGCGATCCGCCGCTCGATCCTCGGGTGTTTCCTCGGTCGATCCACAGGCCGTGCGGGAGGTTCCGGACCCCAGGAACGACGAACGCCGGCGGAGGCCGGCGTCGCGGTACGGCGGAAAGGGGGCGGCGGACGATCAGGTGAGGATCTGGCGCTCCAGCTCCTCGAGCTGGCGGGCGAGCTCCGGGTCCTTCTCCCGGTCGTGGGCGATGTTCTCCAC
>JAEZJH010000210.1 GCA_023436385.1 Pseudomonadota bacterium | reverse complement strand
CACCGGCGATCCGCTCGCCCGCCTCGCGGCCCTCGCCGCCGCCCGCGAACGCTGGTATTCCCGGGCCGACGTCACCCTCGCCACCGCCGGCCTCGCCGCCGCGGCGGTGCCGGAACGGATCGCCGGGCTCCTCGAAACCCTCCGCGGTCCCCTGGTCCGCCGGCCGGAGGCCGCCGGCTCGCGGCCGAACCCCGGAGTCGAGCCCGCATGACCGCCGTCGTCCCCGTCGCCGTCCATTCGCCCTACGAGGTCCACGTCGGCCCCGGCCTCCTCGCCGGCCTGGGCAAGGAACTCCGGGCCCTGGGCCTCTCCGGCAAGGTGGCGCTGATCTCCGACGCCAACGTCTTCGCCCGCTGGGGCGGAATCGCCCGGCGCTCCCTGGCGGAGGCGGGCCTCGACGGCGTGGTGGTGGAGGTCCTTCCCGGCGAGGGCTCGAAGACGCTCCTCTCCGCCGGGCGGATCTTCGGGACGCTGATCGGGGCCGGCCTCACCCGCGGCGACGCGGTGGTCGCCCTGGGCGGCGGGATGACCGGGGACCTCGCCGGCTTCGTCGCCGCCACCTACCACCGCGGGGTGCCGTTCGTGCAGGCGCCCACCTCGCTCCTCGCCCAGGTCGACGCCTCGGTGGGCGGTAAGGTCGGGGTCGATCACCCGCTGGGCAAGAACCTGATCGGCGCCTTCCACCAGCCGCGGCTGGTCCTGGCCGACACCTTCACCCTCTCCACCCTCCCGGTGCGCGAGCGCTGGAACGGCCTCGCCGAGGTGGCGAAGGCCGCCCTGGTCGCCGACGCGGAGCTGTTCGAGGCGCTGGAGGAGGGCCTCGAGACCGCCGGCGAGGGGACGGCGCCGCCGTCGTGGCTCGCCGCGGTGATCGAGCGGGCGGTGCGGATCAAGGCGGAGGTAGTGGCGGAGGACGAGCGGGAGACGGGCCGGCGGCTCCTCCTCAACTTCGGCCACACCGTCGGCCACGCCCTCGAGGCCGCCACCGGCTTCGGGCCCCTGGCCCACGGCGAGGCGGTGGTGATCGGGATGCGGGCGGCGGTGGCCGCCTCGGTCCGGGCGGGACGCCTGCCGGAGCCGGAGGCCGAGCGGATCCTCGCGCTCCTCGCCCGTTTCCCCAGGCCCCCGCGCCTGAACCGCCGGCCGTCGCGGGACGCGCTCCTCGCCGTCGCCGCCCGGGACAAGAAGGCGGTGAGCGGCGGTCCCGTGCGCCTCGTCCTCCTCGAGGGGATCGGGCGCGGCGTGGTCGAACCCCGGCCCGAGGCCGGGCTGCTCGAGGCGGCGATCGACGCTGCCCTCGCGGAGCTCCCGTGAAGATCCTCGTCCTCCACGGCCCCAACCTGAACCTCCTCGGCGAGCGGGAGCCGGCGATCTACGGGACCCTGACGCTCCCCGAGCTCGACGACCGGGTGCGGGAGCACGCGGCGCGGTACGGGGCCGAGGTCCGGTGCTTCCAGTCGAACCACGAGGGCGCACTGATCGACCGCCTCCACGCGGAGCGCCGGTGGATGGACGGCCTGGTGATCAACCCGGGGGCCCTGACCCACAGCTCGTACGCGCTCCGGGACGCGATCGCCGCGGTGGGGGTCCGGGCGATCGAGGTCCACCTCTCGGACATCCACGCCCGGGAGCCCTGGCGGCGGATCAGCTTGATCGCCGAGGTCTGCGAGGCGCAGCTCGCCGGGAAGGGCGCGGGTTCGTACCTCGAGGCGATCGACCGGCTCGTCGGCCCCAGGCCCTGAACCGGCCGGCAGCGGCGCCCTGGGCCCTTCCCTCCCCGAGGGAAGCGCCGTCCGGGCGCTCGGGTCCGGTCGTCGCCGGCAACGGCCCCCACGACCGGTTCCGATTGTGCCGGCCGCTCGTGTCGGGCTAGTTTCCCCGCGGCCATATCGTCGCGCGATCGGCCACGTCGGAGAGACCACCCTTGTTCGGCTCCTACAGCCCCCTGTGGTGGGGCGGCTTCCTCGCCCTCATCGCCTTCCTGCTCTCGCTCGACCTCTTCGTCTTCCACCGGAAGGCCCACGAGGTCCGCACCCGCGAAGCGGTGGTCTTCGCCAGCTTCTGGGTGCTGATCGCCTGCGCCTTTGGCGCGTTCGTCTGGTACGAGCAGGGAGCGGTCAAGGCCCTCGAGTACTACACCGGGTACGTGATCGAGCTGTCGCTCTCGGTCGACAACCTCTTCGTCATCGCCCTGATCTTCACCACCTTCGGCGTCCCGCGGCTTTACCAGCACCGGGTGCTGTTCTGGGGGATCATCGGCGCCCTGGTGATGCGCGGCACGATGATCGTCATCGGCGCCTCCCTGGTGCACCGGTTCGAGTTCATCCTCTACCTCTTCGGCCTGTTCCTGGTGATCACCGGCGTGAAGATGCTGGTGGCCGGCGACCAGGAACCCGACCCGAAGCAGAACCGGGTGCTGAAGCTCTTCCGGCGCTTCGTCCCCTCCACCGAGGAGTACCACCAGGATCACTTCGTGGCCCGCGTCGACGGCCGGACGGTGGCCACCCCGCTCCTCGCCGCGCTGGTGGTGGTGGAGGCGATGGATCTCGTGTTCGCGGTCGATTCGATTCCCGCGATCTTCGCGGTGACCACCGACCCGTTCATCGTCTTCACCTCGAACATCTTCGCGATCCTCGGGCTCCGGACCTTCTACTTCCTGCTCGCCAACATCCTCGACCGGTTCGTCCACCTGAAGATCGGCCTGGCGGTGATCCTCACCTTCGTCGGCACGAAGATGCTGATCGCCCACTGGTACAAGCTCCCGATCTACGTCTCGTTGTCGGTGATCCTCGGCGTGCTGCTCACCTCGATCCTCACCAGCGTGATCTCCACGCGGTCGGTGCGCGGCGTGGCGCGGCATCAGAAGGAGCTGGTCTCGCCCACCGGCGGGAAGGACGAGGCGTAGCGCACATGGCCGATCCCCGGGTCCTCGCCCTCGCCGCGCTCCGCCGGGTGGAGCGCGACCAGGCCTTCCTCAACCTCGCCCTCGACGCCGAGCTGGCCACGGCGGGAGCCCTCGATCCCCGCGACGCCGCCCTCGCCACCGAGCTGGCCTACGGAACGGTGCGGCGCCGGGCACTCCTCGATCGCGCCCTGGCGCCGCTGGTGAAGGGCGGGCTCGAAAAGCTCGAGCCCGCGGTCCTCGACCTGCTCCGGCTCGGCGCCTACCAGCTGCTCTACACCCGCGTTCCGCCCCACGCGGCGGTGGGCGAGACGGTGTCGGCCGCCAAGAGCGCCGGCCTGGTCCGGGCCGCGGGGCTGTGCAACGCGGTGCTCCGGCGTCTCTCCCGGGAGGGCGCGCCGCCGCCACCGGTTCGCGCCGCCGATCCGGTGGGCGCGCTGGAGCTGGAGGCGTCGCTGCCGCGCTGGCTGGCCTCGCGGATCCTGGCGCGGCTCGGGCCGGAGGAGGCCTTCCTCTTCGCCTCCGCGGTGGATCGACCGGCGCCGCCGACACTCCGGGTGAACCGCACCCGCACCACGCCGGAGGCGCTCGCGGCGCGCCTGGCGGTCGAGACGCCGGGGGCCGTGGTCTCGCCCGGCGTCTTCGCCGAGACCGCGCTGCAGGTGGATCGGGGCGGATCCCTGCCCCGGCTCCCGGCGTTCCGGGAGGGGCTGTTCTCGCTGCAGGACGAGGCGGCGCAGCTGGTGGGGCTCCTCGCGGCGCCGCCTCCCGGCGCCCGGGTCCTCGACGCCTGCGCGGCGCCGGGCGGCAAGGCCTGCCACCTCGCCGAGTTGGGCGCCGCCCAGGTGGTGGCGATCGACGTGAACGAGCGGAAGGCCCGGCGGATCGGCGAGGAGGCGGAGCGCCTCGGCCTTTCGGCGGTCCGGCCGGTGGCCGCCGACGCCTCCCGGCCGCTGCCCCCGGAGGCCCGGGGCCCGTTCGACCTGGTGCTGGTCGACGCGCCATGCA
>JAEZJH010000051.1 GCA_023436385.1 Pseudomonadota bacterium | reverse complement strand
CTGGTGAAGACCTCCAACCCCGGCGCCGGCGATCTCCAGGACCTGCCCACCGGGAAGGGCACGGTCGCCGAGGTGGTCGCCTCCTGGGTCACCGCCTGGAACGGCGAGGGCGAGGGGTTCGGCCCGGTGGGCGCGGTGGTCGGCGCCACCCGGCCGGAGGCGGTGGCCCACTTCCGCGGCCTCCTGCCCCGCAGCCTCCTTCTCCTTCCGGGCGTGGGAGCCCAGGGCGGCAAGCCCGCCGATCTGGCGGCGGCCTTCTTCCCCGGGGGCGTCGGGGCGCTGGTCTCGGCGAGCCGCTCGGTGGAGTACGCGTCGAAGGGCCCGGATTTCGCCCGGGCGGCGGGGGAGGCGGCCCGCGCCCTCCGGGACGCGGTGAACGCCGTCCTGCCCCGCTGACGCCGCCGGGCGGGCCCGCGAAACGCCCGCGGCCGGAAGGAATCTCCGGCTTGCGGGCGTTCCCGCTTGCGTTACCTTGCGCGACGCCGCCCGGGCTTCGGGCGATCGGGCGCGGGACTCACTCCCCCTTGGCACGAAGGAACGGCCGGCCTTGAAGCGCGACTATTACGAGGTCCTGGGCGTCGAGAAGTCGGCGACGGAGCAGGAGATCAAGAGCGCGTACCGCAAGCTCGCGCTGAAGTACCACCCGGACAAGAACCCGGGCGACAAGGAGGCCGAGGAGAAGTTCAAGGAGGCCTCCGAGGCGTACGCCTGCCTGTCGGACGCGGAGAAGCGCGCCAAGTACGATCGCTTCGGCCACGGCGGGAGCCCGTTCGGCGCCGAGGGGTTCAACCCCTTCGCCGGCGGCTTCGGCGGCTTCAACGACATCTTCGGCGACATCTTCGGGGACATCTTCGGCCAGGGCGGCCGGCGGTCGGCCCGGGGGCGCGGTGCCGATCTCCGGGTCGATCAGGAGATCACCTTCGAGGAAGCCGCCTTCGGCTGCGAGAAGGAGCTGGAGATCCCGCGGAACGAGCGCTGCCCCACCTGCAGCGGCTCGGGCTCGAAGCCGGGGACCCAGCCCCAGACCTGCCGCTCCTGCGGCGGCTCCGGGCAGCAGCGCTTCAACCAGGGCTTCTTCTCGATCGCCCGCACCTGCCCGGCCTGCAACGGCGAGGGCCGGGTGATCACCGACCCCTGCACCGACTGCCGGGGCCGGGGCGCGGTGACCAAGAAGGCCAAGGTGGCGGTGAAGGTCCCCGCCGGCGTCGACACCGGCACCCGGCTCAAGCTCGCCGGCGAGGGCGAGCCCGGGGCGATGGGCGCGCCTCCCGGCGATCTCTACGTCGTCCTGCACGTGCAGGAGCACCCGATCTTCGTCCGGCAGGATACCGAGGTGGTCTGCGAGGTGCCGATCTCCTTCAGCGAGGCGGCGCTCGGTGCCAACATCGACGTGCCCACCCTCGACGGCAAGGTGAAGATGAAGGTCCCCGCCGGCACGCAGTCGGGCAAGGTGTTCCGGCTCCGCGGCAAGGGGATCCCCTCGCTGAACGGCTACGGCCGCGGCGACCAGCACGTGCGCGTGGTGGTGGAGACCCCCACCCACCTCACCCCCAAGCAGCGGAAGCTCCTCGAGCAGTTCGCGGAGGAGGCGGGGGAGGACGTGCACCCCCAGGCGAAGAGCTTCTTCAACAAGGTGAAGACGCTGTTCGGGTAGCCGCCTGCCGGAGGTAGGCGGTTTCATCCTCGGAGGTCGCGGAATTTTGCCGAAGGCAGGAATCCGTGGAGGCGGGCCAGCCAACGGGGTGGCCGAGGCCGTGGCCCCACCCGGCGACCAAGCCCCCCGCCGCTTCCCGCGGCTTGATCGCCCGACGGCCGTGGACTACACCCGACCGACGATGCGTGCCCTTCGCCTCCGTGGCCTCACGGCCCTCGCCGCCGTCCTCTCCGTCGCGCTCCTCGCCTCCTGTATGCCCCGCCGCGTCCCGGTCTCCCACGAGGAGCGGGAGCCGGTGAGCCGGGCGCCCACGCCCGCCGAGCAGAAGGCACAGGAGCAGGCCCACGACGCCTTCGACGAGCTCCCCGTCGCCCTGCGGTACCGGACTGCCACCGACCACGCGGAGCAGGCCGAGGCGAGCGACCTGGGCGTCGAGGCCTACCGCTGGCGCGAACGGGCGCTGCTCTCCGCCCAGACCCCGGCGGAGCGGAAGGCCGCCGAGGAGGCCCTCCTCGCCACCCTGGACCGGAGCCTCGCCGCCGACGACGTCCACCGGATCGCCGCCTCGGCCGACCCCTCTTCCCCGGCGACACCGTTCCTGAAGTTCAAGCAGGCCAAGCTCTACCTGCACCTCCATGAGTGGGATCGCCTCGAGCCCGCGCTCCGCGACTTCCTCGCCCGTTACCCCGACCACCGCTTCGCCCCCGAGGCCCGGGCGATGGCCGAGCGGGCCCGGCTCCGGGGCGTCGTCGCCGCCCACAAGCTCGGCGTGGTCCTCCCGCTCTCCGGCAAGTACAAGCCGTTCGGCGATCAGCTCCTCGATGGGATGAGGCTGGCCCTGGCCGGCTCGCGGATCGAGCTGGTGGTCCGCGACGACGGCGGCGATCCCGCCCAGGCGGCGCGGATGGCCGAGGCCCTGGTCCTCGACGACCACGTGATCGGCCTCGCCGGCGGGGTGATCACCCAGGAGGCCCAGGCGCTGGCGCTCAAGGCCCAGGAGCTGGGCGTCCCGGTGATCTCCTTCTCCCGGGAGCCCAACGTCACCGCGCTGGGCGAGTACGTCTTCCGCAACATGCTCACCAACGCCCAGATGACCGAGGCGCTGGCGACCTACGCCGTCGAGGCCCGGGGCCTTTCCCGCTTCGGCGTGCTCTTCCCCGAGCTGGCCTACGGGCAGGAGCTGGCCGAGGCGTTCCGGCAGAGCGTCGAGGAGCGGGGCGGCACCGTGGCCGGCGAGGCCTCCTACGCCCAGGACCAGACCACCTTCTCCGAGCCGATCCGCGCGGTGGTCGGCTCCGAGGTCCGGGGCGGCGCCGGCTACGACGAGTGCATGGCCCAGGCGAGGAAGATCTCCGACGAACGGCGGCGGCGGAACGCGGTCGGCCGCTGCAAGCACAACCTCGCCAAGGTGGTGCCCTTCGACGCGATCTTCCTCCCCGATCGCTGGCAGACGGTGGCGCTGGTCTCCGCCGGCCTCGCCTTCGAGGACGTGGTCACCAACTGGTGCGACGTGAAGGACATCGACCGGATCCAGCGGACCACCGGCTCCAAGGTCCACCCGGTGATGCTCCTCGGCGCCAACCTCTGGAACCACCCGGACCTCCCGGCCCGCGCCGGCAAGTACGTGAACTGCTCGATCTTCGTCGACGGCTTCTGGGCCGGCAGCGCCAGGCCCGAGACCGCCGCCTTCGTCCAGGCCTTCGCCGCCAAGGCCGGCCGGAACCCCGGGCTCCTCGAGGCCTACGGCTACGACACCGCGATGGCGCTCCGGGCGGCGCTCGAGACCGGCCGGCCCGCCGACCGCGACGCGTTCCGGGACGCCCTGGCCGGGCTCCAGAAGGTGCCCTCGGCGATGGGGGCGACCTCCGTGACGCCGGACCGGGAGCTGGTCCACCCGCTCTACTTCCTCACCGTCGACCAGGGTACGATCCGGGAGACCGACCCGGCGCTCCGCGCGGGGCCTCCGTAGCCGTAGCCGTCAAGGAGACACAAGCTGTCCCGACCACCCGCAACGGCAGACGCGGGAGGGCCGCCCGAAGGGCCGGAGGCTCGCGTGGAGCACCCCGACCAGTACGGCTTCCACCGCCCGCCCCCGGAGCCCCCGGCCCCGTCCGCGCTCCGGGCGGCGGCGCCGGCCCGGTCCCGCTTCCCGACGCTCAACCTCGTCCTCTTCCTCCTCACCGGCGTGGCCACGGTCAGCGTCGGCGCGGAGATGGCGGTGGGCGCCGCCTGGACCGCGCCGCCGGAGACGCTCTGGGAGCTGGCCCTCGCCGGCCTGCCGTTCTCCCTCTCGCTCCTGGTGATCCTGGTCGCCCACGAGATGGGCCACTTCGTCGCCGCCCGCTACCACCGGGTCGACGCCTCCTGGCCCTACTTCATCCCCTTTCCCTGGGGTGTGGGCACGCTGGGCGCGGTGATCCGGATGCGCGGCCGCATCCCCACCCGGAACGCGCTGATCGACATCGGCGCCTCCGGGCCCCTCGCCGGCGCGGTGGTGGCGATCCCGGTGCTGCTCTACGGACTCTCGCTCTCGCGGATCGAGGAGATCCCGGTGGAGCCCAACCTCCTCTTCGGGAACCTCTCCGTCTTCCACCTGGTGCGGAGCTGGATCCAGGGCGTCGAGCCCTTCTCCTTCGGTTCGAGCATGGAGCCCCAGCCGCTCCTCTACGTGCTCCTCAAGTGGCTGGTCTTCGACGTGCAGGGGAACCAGGACGTCTTCGTCCACCCGATCGCCTTCGCCGGGGTGATCGGCCTCTTCGTCACCGCCTTGAACCTGATGCCGGTCGGGCAGCTCGACGGCGGCCACGTGGCCTACGCGGTCTTCGGGCCGAAGGCCCGGCGGATCGGCCAGGCCTTCGCGGCGCTGATGCTGTTGATGGCGGTCTTCTCCAGCGCCAGCTGGCTCCTTTGGGTGCTCCTGGTCGGCAAGTTCGTCGGCTTCGCCCACCCGCCGGTGGAGCGGGACGAGCCCCTCTCGTCCGGGCGGCGGGCGGTGGTGATCGCCACCGCGCTCCTCTTCCTCCTCACCCTCACCCCGGTGGCCGCCGACGTCCTGTGACGGGACCCCGGTCATCGGATAGCCTGCCGTGCCGATGAAGCTCCTCTGCGACGCCTGCAGCCGCCTCCTCCCGCCCGCCTCCTGGGCGGTGAGCGACGGCGCGCTCCACCTCACCTGCGCCGGCTGCGGGGCCACCGCGGTGCTCCGCGCGGAGGTCGACGTCGCCTCCACTCCCGGTGTCCCACCGCCGGTAATCGTCGCGGACACCGTCCGTGCACCACCGCCCGTCGCCGCCGCCTACACCTCCGGTGAACCGTCCTGGCTCGACGCGGAGTGGGCCGCCCTCGAGGCCCGCTGGGACGATCCCGACGCCCACCGCCGGATCCTCGACCGGGCCGAGGCCGCGGGCGACGTCGCCTCCCTGGGCCGCCGCTACAAGGAACGGCTCGACCGCGCGCCTGGCGACGCGATCGCCGTCCGGGCCCGGGACGAGCTGCTCAAGCGCGCCACCGTGCGCCTGATGGTCGCCCGTCCTCCCGCGCCGAAGGGCGGGGTGACGGCGAAGAACGTCGTTGCCGCCACCGTCCTCCTCACCGGCCTGGGGCTCCTGGTGATCCTGCTCCTCCAGCTCGTCCTTCCCGCCGGAGCCCCGTGAAAGATCCGATCGCAGCCGTCCTGGGGACCGGCGGCCGGCTGGCCACCGTCATCCCCGCCCACGAGGAACGCCCGCAGCAGGTGGAGATGGCCCGCCGGGTGGCGCGCGCCCTCGCCGAGCGCCACCACCTCCTCGTCGAGGCCGGCACCGGCACCGGCAAGACCCTGGCCTACCTCGTCCCCGCGGTGCAGTCCGGCCGCCGGGTGGTGATCTCCACCGCCACCAAGACCCTGCAGGAGCAGATCTTCTTCAAGGACGTGCCGCTCCTCGCCCGGGCCCTGGGCCGGCCGATCGCCGCCGCCTACATGAAGGGCCGGTCGAACTACCTCTGCCGGACCCGCTTCGCGGAGTTCGCCAAGGATCCGACCTTCCCGTCCCGGGAGGAGGCCGCGCGCTTTCCGGAGATCGTGGCCTGGGCCGATCGGACGGAGAGCGGCGATCGCGCCGAGCTCTCCCTCCCCGACGCCTACGGCGCCTGGCGCGAGATGAGCGCCACCGCCGATACCTGCACCGGGAGCCGCTGCCCGGAATACGAGACATGTTTCGTCACCCGGATGCGCCGGGAGGCCCAGGAGGCGGAGGTGGTGGTGGTGAACCATCACCTCTTCTTCGCCGACCTCGCCCTCCGCACCCGCGGCGACCAGGGGATCGCCCAGCTGATCCCGCGCTACGAGGCGGTGGTCTTCGACGAGGCGCACGCGCTGGAGGAGATCGCCACCGACTACTTCGGCGTGCAGGTCTCCACCTGGCGCTTCGAGGAGCTGGTCCGGGACGCCACCCGCGCCGCCGCCAAGGTGGCCCTGCTGCCCTCTGCCGCCGCGCCGGTC